>DATFKQ010000072.1:0-5151 GCA_035268565.1 Desulfotignum sp.
CGTTGCCATGATCTTCTTTCCGGAAATTGCGCTTTTTCTGAGAGATTTGGCCTTTCGATAAAGGAGAAACATGTTTCAAAATATTCTGATTCCCCTGGATGGTTCGGAAAATGCATACGCAACATTGACATATGCAGCCAACCTGGCCAAAAAATTCGACTCACAAATCAATGTGCTGTCGGTTTTCAGACACCACAGCCATATCGAAAGCGCGCTCTCCATGGTCAGACCCAGGGAGCCGGAAAATCTGAATGATGTCCTGAGCGCCTATGCCAGAGAGGTGGTATCCCGGGGAAAAACCATGTTACAGGAGCAGGGCATTCAAAAGGTCAAAGGATTTGTCAAAATGGGATCACCCAGTAAAAAGATCCTGGAATTTGCCAAAAAATACAACATCGATCTGATCGTCATCAGCTCCACGGGTCAGGGTGACTTGACAGGATACCTGCTGGGCGGGGTATCCCATAAAGTGACAGGCCTTGCCAAATGCCCGGTTATGGTGATTTAACAGGGGCACCAGCTAATGCATCAAACAGAAATCACCCCCCCAAAAGACATGTTTCAGGCCCCTCACACCATTGACGGAATGGTCAGCAGCACCCCGCGCATTGCGGTCCCACAGCTGTCCCCGCGATTGGGCAGCCGGATGTTTGTGAAACCATGAGATATGTTACCAAAAACCGGCAGGTGTCTTACGGGGAATCCATCGGCATCCTGCTGCTGGATTCGGTCATCCCGTTCATTCCCGGGGATGTGGCCAATGCCACCACGTATGACTATCCGGTGCGGTTCAAAAAAGTGCCTGGGTTTACCGTGGCCCGGGCCGTGGGCAAAGACGACACCGTATATGCGGATCTTCTGACAGCAGCCCGGGACCTGGCTGCCAACGGGGTCAGAGCGGTTACCGGAGACTGCGGGTTCATGGCCATTCACCAGCAGCGGCTGCAAAATGATCTGGGACTGCCGGTATTTCTCTCCTCTTTGCTCCAGATTCCCTTTATCCGGCACCTGGTACCTGCAGGCACTGGCATCGGCATCCTCACCGCTGACAGCCAGGGGCTGACCCCGGATTTTTTTGAGAAGATCGGCATCCCCTTTGGCCCGGATCTGCTGATCCATGGCATGGAATCTTATCCGGAATTCGCTTCAGCAGTTATGGATGAAACAGGCACGCTGGAGGCAAAGATAATTGAACAGGAAACCGCCACGGCAGCCTGTAAACTCTCCCGACAGAATGCCGGTGCCATTCTGCTGGAATGCAGTGTGCTGCCTCCCTATGCCCGGGCCGTGCATCAGGCCACCGGGCTGCCGGTGTTTGATTACATCACCATGATCAATTATGTATTCGCTGCCCTGGCGCCCCGCCAATACCACGGATTCATGTAACCGGCCTGCATCTGTGTCAAAAAATCAGGGCCTGGTTTTGGAAGCCAGGCCCTGATCATGTTTTATCTGGTTAAAGTGATTAATTGATGCAGCGCTTTATCCCGTTGTCACCGCCTGTCTTTCAGCGGCCGACTGCCGGGCTGCGCTCCTGCGTTTTTTCTGGACGCTGACCCGGTCCACAGGCACAAATTCCACAGCCTTGACTTCACAGAATCGCACACACTGGGGATCCCCGCCGCACAGATCACACTTGAACACCTGGCGGGTGGCAGGGTTGTAGCCCATGGCGCCAAAGGGACAGATGCCCACACAGGACCGGCACCCGATGCACACTTCCTGGTCCACTTTCATAAAACCGACATCAGGATCCCTGGAAATGGCCCTTACCGGGCACACATTCATGCAGGGCGCATCTTCACACTGCTTGCAGATCACCGGGATATACACCCCTTCCTGTTCCCATTTCACTACCTGTATCCGGCTTTTGGCAGGATTGGACACCCCTTCGTGCATCACCGAACACACCTGTTCGCACAGGCGGCAGCCTGTGCATTTATCTGCATCAACTGTCAGAAATTTTTCCATTGTTATCTCCTCGTATATCTCTAGAGCAAACGGGTGGGTTCATTTTCCAGACCCAGTCGCTGCAAGGTTTCAGATGTCGGCACCCCTTCTTTGTTCCAGCCGTGATGGTCATAGAACTCATCGATCATCACATTGAACTTGTCTCTGTCAATTTTTTTGCCGATGACATCCGGGGCCCCCCTGCGGCAGGGTTCGTCAAAATACCGGTGGTTCAGGGTATCGCCTTTTTTGGGATCATTGCGGGTCAGACCTTCTCTGAGGTTGAAAAGCCGCTCCAGGTTATTGCACCGTTCTGCTGCATCCCAGATCTCCTTTGGCGTAAATTTCAGTCCGGTGTTATAGTAAATAACGTCGGGCCAGTCCTCGAAATTGGGCAGGGTGGCGCCCAGGAACACGGTGTGGTATTTGCAGATGCCCAGAGAGTCCACCGCCATGTACACATTTTCCTGCCAGAATACCTGCCAGGGTTTGCCGATGTATTCGGTGTGCTCGGAAGACAGCGGTCCGTCATAGGGCACCGGAGACCCGTAAATTTTGCGCAGCACGGGTTCGGGCAGATGGTACAGGTCAATGGCCGGCCGGGACCGCAGATGGTCTGATCCCCGGGAGGCAGTGGCAATGTTCAGGGCCAGACCCGGAGTGGCCCGCTCATCTGAGTGCAGGTTGTTCATGCCCTTTACCTGGATCAGGTAGTCAAAGGCATTTTTTCCGATCTTTTCAGCAGCCGGGATCCCGCCGTCTGCCAGGACATTGCCCAGCCAGCCGGTGCGGGTGCAGATATTGTGCACCATCTGGAGCAACGCCTCGTCATTGCCGAACCGCAGGTCAATGCCTTCGGTTTCTTTCTGGGTGAGGATGCCCAGCTCATACAGCTCCATGGCCCAGGCGATCATGCTGCCGATCTCCAGGTTGTCCACGCCGTACTGGTTCACCAGGTGGTTGCCTGTGAGTACGGTTTCCGCGCTTTTGCAGTCCGGTTCCGCACCGAATGCCCCCAAAGAGGTGTATTCCGGGCCTTCGTCATATTTGCCCGCATACAGCCCGGACTGGATCTTGTACTGGGCCCGGCAGTGCACCTGGCATCCGAAACACCCGGTCATGTGGTGGGGGCCCATGGTTTCGGTGGCAATGTCGTCAATGGCTTCAGGCTCAATCTCATCAGCGTATTCCATCTGGTTGTACTGGAAATTTCTGGTGCGCACCCCGCCCCAGCAGTTGGTGGCACCCCAGATAAAGGGGGTGCCCAGAGCGCCCTGGATCTGGTTGACCTTGGCGCTGGTGATCTGGTCGATGAATTTTTTATTGTGTTCCAGGGCTTCCCTGGGATGGGCGATCTTCACATCCATGGTGCCCCGCACTGCCACAGCCTTGAGATTTTTGGACCCCATGACACATCCCATGCCGGTGCGGCCCCCGGCATTCTTGATACCGGTCATGACGCAGGCGTAGGCCACCTGGTTTTCACCGGCCTGACCGATGACCATGCTTTTGACCTCCTGGTCGTCCAGTTCGTCCCGAATGGCCCACTGGGTGTCGGTGCTGTTTTTTCCCCACAGTTTTTGTGCATCCCTGATTTCAATGTCTCCATTATGAATCCACAGGTACACGGGCTTGTCTGCTTTGCCTGTAATTACCAGGTGGTGGAACCCGGCCCAGGCCAGTTCCGGGGCAAAAAATCCCCCCATGTTGCACGAGCCCAGAAGATTGGTTAACGGAGACTTGGCCATGACATGGGTTCTTGCCGTGGCAGATGCACAGGTGGCAGTGAGCAGCCCGCCGCTGACAATCAACGGATTTTCCGGCCCCAGGGGATCACACCCTTCCGGCGCATGGTTGTAGAGCAGATAGGCGTCCATTCCCCGGCCGCCGATGAATTTCTTTCGCATTTCCAAAGGGATGGACTTGGTCTCCACCTCCCTGGTAGACAGATTGATATAGGCTATTTTGCGGTCCAATGCCATGTGTTGTTTCCTCCTTGATCTACTGGGAACCGCCGTCAGGGGTTCCGGTTTTTTTCGCCAGGGTATCCTGGGCCAGTTTACGGTTGACATCCCAGACCGGCCCGCGGATCCTGGGCAGTTCAGGGGTTACCCAGAACAGGCGGTAGGTCATGCCGCAGGTGGGGCATGAGATCTCCTTGCTGCCCGGGGACGGCGACAGCCGGCCCATACAGCTGGGATTGTGGCACCGCACCTTACCAAAGGTGCGGGTGCTGCGAAGCGATTCAGAGGAAGAAACCCTTTGTTGTTCAGCCATGGTACACTCCTTGACAAATGGTTGTAAAAAAAATTTTATCCAGACCCTTAAAAATGAAACATATTATTTTAATTCATTATAATGAATTTTTACACCAGCGAATAATGAAAAGTCAATGATTATTTTTATTAAGTTACCCTTATATATCTGGATAGTTATTTTTAGTTTGACAGGGTATTTTTTTCAGGGTAAAAATGATTTATAAAAACATAAAAACAATTTTGTTCGCCATGTTGAACAATTCAGGCAACCTTGAACCAGAAAAGGACAGCATATGATAATTCGGAGAGACCATTTATCCATTGATCCGGAAAAATGCACCGGGTGCCGGCGGTGCATGATTGCCTGTGCCATGAAGCACCACAACCGCATAGACCCGGATTTTTCCTGCGTGGAGGTGATCCGGTTCGCCTCACAGGACCTGGAGGTGCCGGTGATCTGTCTGGCCTGTGAAACCGCTCCCTGCATCAAGGTGTGCCCCATGAACGCGAGGATCCGGCAGGCCAACGGCACCGTGGTCACGGATACTGATGTCTGCATCGGATGCCGGGCATGTGTGTACATCTGTCCGGTGGGCAGCCCGCGCATCAATCCTGCCACCGGCCAGACCATGACCTGTAACATGTGTGCAGATGAAACCGAACCCTGGTGTGTGGCAGCCTGCCGCCAGGAAAGGGCGCTGACCCTGTGCACTGAAGGAGCAGCATCAAAACCTGCAGCACGGCGGGCTGCCGCCCGCTCCCGGGCAGGCTCTCCCCGGCATTAACCCTTAATTAACCATAAGAAAGGCATAGATTCCATGAAACTGGTCATCATCGGAAACGGCATTGCCGGCAACCAGGTGGCGTTTGATGTCCGCAGAAAAGACAGACTCGCCCGCATCACCATTCTTTCTGCAGAAACCGTCCCGGAATACGATCCCTG
>DATFKQ010000073.1:0-10145 GCA_035268565.1 Desulfotignum sp.
GTTTATATTCACGGCCTCTGTGGAGACATGCTGGTGGAAAAAATCGGTCCCTTCGGCTTTGTGGCCTCGGATATGACCAGCGCCATTCCCGGCGCCATGCACAGGATGCAGACATGCACCAGGTGATCACCCGGGCAGACGCGCAGACACAGGACCTGGGACAGCAGCTCGGCCAGCTCCTTGACAGCGGGACCTGCATCGCCCTGACCGGGGATCTGGGATGCGGGAAAACCACTTTTGTCAAAGGCCTGGCCAGGGGCCTGGGGGTGGATGCAGGATACCACATCACCAGCCCCACTTTCACCATCATCAATGAATACCCGGCTGACAAAAATCTGCACCTGTATCATCTGGATCTTTACCGCCTGGGATCTGTGGAAGAACTGGCATATATCGGGTTTGAAGATCTTGCTGACTATAATGCGGTCATTGTGGTGGAATGGCCCGCTCTGCTTATGAAAGATTCGTTTATATTTGATCTGGAACTTACTTTTGCATGGGATTCAGAATATAACCGGGTCATATCTTTTTTTGCCTATGGACAGACCGGCATAAACGTGTTAAGCAAAATGTTTTCATAAATAATGGAACTGGTTTTTTGGAGTTATTATGGCGCTAAGGGTACAAAAATACGGGGGCACTTCTGTTGCAGATATCCAGCGGATATCCAGGGTGGCAGACCGGGTTGCAAAGGCCCATGAAGCCGGCGACCAGATAGTGGTTGTGCTCTCTGCCATGGCAGGCGTGACAGACAATCTTATTTCCCTGGCAAGTCAGGCAGCCAGACAGCCTGACAAAAGGGAACTGGATGTTCTGCTTGCCACAGGGGAACAGACCACTGCGGCATTATTGGCCATGATGCTGAAATCACGGGGATACAAGGCCAAATCATTTCTGGGATTCCAGGCCGGCATCCACACGGACCAGACACCCGGAAAAGCACGCATCCTTGACATCGACTGTCAGAAGATTCAAAAAGCACTGGAACAGGGAAATATTTCCGTGGTGGCAGGGTTTCAGGGCACAGACTATAACGGCGATATAACCACGCTGGGGCGGGGCGGGTCAGACACCTCGGCTGTGGCTATTGCTGCTTCGCTGAACGCAGATGTCTGTGAAATATTCACTGATGTGGACGGGGTGTATACCACAGATCCCAGAATCTGCAAAAAAGCACAGAAAATCAACCGGATTTCCTATGAAGAAATGCTGGAAATGGCGGTTTTAGGGGCAAAGGTGCTGCAGATACGGTCGGTGGACTTTGCCAAAAAATACAATATTCCTTTGCATGTCAGATCATCATTCAATGAGGAGGAAGGAACCATGGTCGTCAATGAAAGCGCGGATATGGAAAGCGCTGTGGTATCAGGCGTCACCTGTGATATGAATGAAGCCAGAATCACCCTGAAGCGGGTACCGGACCAGCCCGGCATATCCGCCAAAATATTCGGACCGCTGGCAGATGCTGAAATCATGGTGGACATGATCATCCAGAATACCAGAACCGGGGGAGAAACCGACCTGACCTTCACTGTCACCAAAGATGATTTTGACCGGGCCCTGGAAATTACTGAGGCAGTGGCCAGGGAAGTGGGGGCGGAAGAAGTGCTTTCTGCCACGGAAATTGCCAAAGTATCTGTGATCGGACTGGGCATGAAGAGTCACTCCGGTGTGGCCGCTACCATGTTCAAGGCCCTGGCCGAAGAAAACATCAATATCCGGCTGATCTCAACCTCGGAAATCCGGATCTCCTGTGTGATCCTGTCCAAATATGCGGAGCTGGCCGTGCGGGCCCTGCACACAGCTTTCGGACTGGACAGGGACGATTAGACCGGCTTTTGTTTCTCCAGGACACTGTCTATTTCGGCAATTACTTTTTGGGCGGCTTCGGCTGGATCATCTGCATCCCGGATGGGACGGCCGATAACCAGCAGATCGCTGCCCCGGGCAATGGCCTTTGCCGGGGTGGTGATCCGTTTCTGGTCATCATCGGGTGTCAGGCTCCATGAC
Source organism: Desulfotignum sp. (assembly GCA_035268565.1). Lineage (GTDB taxonomy): Bacteria > Desulfobacterota > Desulfobacteria > Desulfobacterales > Desulfobacteraceae > Desulfotignum. The sequence continues at coordinate 2,011 of DATFKQ010000073.1, forward strand.
GGGCGGATCCCCGGGGTGACCGCCAGAAAATCCCTGCCGAATGCGGCTTTGACAGCGGCGGCTTCCCGGCCGGAACAAACCACCCCTTTGCACCCGGCATCCCGGGCCATTTTGGCCCGAAGCATCACCAGTTTTTCCGGTTCTGCGGAAAACTGCTCCTGAAATCCGCCTTGAGCAAGGGTTTTTCCGTCATTGTCCGTGAGCAGGGTGACCCCGAGAACACCGACTTTTTCTCTACCGCCCTGTACCGCACTTTTGAGCATTTCCACAGAGGAACTGCAATGCACGGTTGCCAGATCGACCCCCAGGTCAGCCACCCGGCCCATGGCCCGGAAAACCGTTGCACAAATGTCATGGAGCTTGAGGTCCAGAAAAATCCCGGCAGGGCTCATATCCCGTACCATGCGGATCACCGCCGGTCCCTGGTGGATGAACAGCTCCAGACCGATCTTGAACATGCCCACCCGGTTTCCCAGCACCCTGACATATGATTCTGCCTCTGCCATGGAGGCAAAATCCAGTGGAAATGCAATATAATCCCTGCCTGATTTTTTCATTTTTCATACCCCTGCGTTATCATGCCGGCACCATGCCCTTTACCCAAAATCATTAATTCCGGCATACAATTATAAGCCGGATTTTAGGGGGTTGCCTGTTGTTTGTCAACCAGGGCAAACAAGGAAACTTCCGCAGGCTGCCGCCCCGGGTGGCCTGTGACCGGAACCGTCAGAGCCGGAGGGGCACACCAGCCATATCAGAACGGCAGAAGCGCATACAGCAGGCCAGTGCCCACCTTCTGGATTTCACGCACAGCAGCCCGGAGGATCTCGGGCCGGGCACAGGGCACCACCCGGGGCGGCAGCCATGCTGGCAAACCCACTGTTTGAAAACCCTGATCCGATGTGGTGCATATCAAAGCAAAATCAGTGGTTCATTTTCCGGATGCATTGTGGTATGTTGCGGTGTGCCTTAAAGGAGAACCATGGAAACTAAAAAATACACACTGACCATGCTGGTTGAAAACGAACCCGGCGTAACTGCCCGCATCACCGGTCTTTTTGCCGGAAGGGGCTATAATATTGAAACCATCTGCGGCGCCCCCACAGCAAACCCGAAAATGTCCAGGATCACCATCACCACCCTGGCCAATCCCCTTATGCTCGAACAATGCATGAAACAGATCAAACGTCTGGTCAATGTCATCAAGCTCCGGGACATGACCGGAGAAGAAGCGGTAAAACGGGAAATGGCCCTGGTATGTGTCAAGGCGGAACCGGAGCACAAAGATAAGATTCAACAGATCATTGCAGCCTCTCAGGCAAAAATTGTGGATAAAGGAGAGCAGCATTATATTTTTGAGGTCACCGGAGATGAGTTCGCCATTGATGTTTTGCTCGGAGAACTGGCACCTTTCGGCATCAAGAAACTGGCCCGGTCAGGGGTGCTTGCCCTGTATCGGGAGCCCTGACCGAGAAAAAAACCATGCCGGCGTCTTCTTTCACCCGGTTCACTGCAATGCAGGCCCTGAAATTTGCATTACAGCAGATAAAGTGTTGAAACTCCGGAAACTTTAATGATATCTACTGTTATTTAAAAGCCATGATGCTTATCACGGATAAAAAATGCCATGTCCTTTCAGAAAATTGAACACATAACCGCAGGCCAGCTCAAAGCGGATAAAAATTCTTCAGATATTTATCAGGCCTATCTGGGCACCTGCCTGGGTGTGGTCCTCTATGACAAAAAAACCCATATCGGCGGCATGATCCACATCCTGCTGCCGGAACCGCCCATGACCGGTTTTCCGGAATTTCCGGAAAAATATGCTGCTACAGGACTTCCGCTGCTGATTCAGGAACTCATGCGCCTGGGCAGTTCCCCCAAAGATATTACAGCCACCATTGCCGGCGGGGCACTTGTGGGCCCTGTGAGTTCCCAGGACATGGGCCTGGATATCGGCGGAAGATCCACTGAACTTGCCACCGCCATTCTCGAAGATGCCGGCATAAAAATCCGGACATCAGAAACCGGCGGTTTTTTTTCCTGTACACTGGAACTGGACATGACCACCGGAGAAACCTTCATCAGCCCTCCCTGGGAAGAAACCCAGGAACTTGCGGGAGAGGTTATCCGGCCGGGAATGGAAGACATTGTGCGCACCATTGAGAACCTCCAGCCCATCCCCCAGACCGCCCTGAAAATTCTGCGCATGTTCCAGGACAGACGGGCGGACATCATGGACATCTCCCAGGAACTGTCCAAAGACCAGGTTCTGGGGGCTCAGACCCTGAAACTGTGCAATTCCGCATTGTTTGCCGGCACCGCCCGCATCGACACCCTAAAGGATGCGGTACTGCTTCTGGGAGAAGACATGCTTCTCAAATCCATTATCACGGCAGCTGTGAACAAATACTACAACCAGATCGGCACCAGCGGGTATTCTCTGTGCAAAGGGGGACTGTTTTTCCATGCAGTGGGGGTGGCTGCCACCGCAGAAAAACTCGCGGATAAAACCGGGATTATATCCGGAAAACAGGCCTATACCGCAGGGCTGCTGCATGATATCGGCAAGGTGGTGCTGGACCAGTATGTGGCAGATGCCATGCCGCTTTTTTTCAGGGACCTGGTGCAGGAGAAGAAAAATTTTCTTCAGTCTGAAAGAAACCTGCTGGGGATCACCCACTGCCATACCGGTGCCCTGCTGGCCCGGCAGTGGAAATTTTCCACTGCCCTGTCCCAGGTCATCGCTTATCACCATGAACCGGAAAAAGCCAGGGACCACACAGACCTGGTCTGCATAGTCTATCTGGCAGACCTGCTCATGGAGCGGTTCAATACAGGCCTGGATTTGGAGAAAATGCAGACCCGCAGTGTGAATGCTGTTATGGAACGTCTGGGACTGAAGCCTTCCGACATCCTGGAACTGGTGGACACCATCCCCATGCATACCATAAAAAACCAGGAAATTTTAACCAGGTAGGCCCATGACCACAAAAGACAAACACGAGCTGCTCAGATCCCTTCCCGGTGTTGACCATGTTCTGGAAAACGTCCGGGATGATGACAGGTTTGCAGCAGTACCCAGGTCGGTTATAAAGACATCCATACAGATGGTGCTGGACCGGCTCCGCCATGATATTCTTTCAGACAGACAATCCAGTGCCGATCAGACAGCCATTCTGTCGGAAACAGCAGCCCTTTGCCGGCAGAAACTTGCTCCCAGACTGGTTTCTCTGGTCAATGCCACAGGGGTGGTGCTCCATACCAATCTGGGCCGTGCCCTGCTGTGCGATGAAGCCCTGGAAAATATCCAGGCCATTGCTGCTGCCTATTCCAATCTGGAACTGGATGTTGCCACGGGCAAACGGGGGCTGCGCTACACCGCTGTGGAGGAACTGATCTGTGAACTCACCGGGGCACAGGCAGCCATTGCAGTAAACAACAATGCCGGTGCGGTGCTGCTGGCCCTGAACACCCTGGCCAAAGATACCGAGGTGGTGGTATCCCGGGGAGAACTGGTGGAAATCGGCGGTTCCTTTAGGGTACCGGATGTGATGGTAAAAAGCGGGTGCCGCCTCAAGGAGGTGGGCACCACCAACCGAACCCACCTGAAAGACTACAGCAATGCCGTCAGCGAAGGCACCGGTCTTTTCCTCAAGGTGCATGCCTCCAATTACAAAATCGAGGGATTCACCGCCAGCGTGGGACTGGAAGCTTTGGCTGCCCTGGGGAAAACCCATAATATACCGGTGATGGAGGATCTGGGGTCCGGTACTCTGGTGGATTTTTCCGCCTATGGCCTGCCCATGGAGCCGCTGGTGTCTGATTCGGTTGCTTCTGGTGCTGATGTGGTGACCTTCAGCGGGGACAAACTGCTGGGAGGCCCCCAGGCCGGTATTATTGTGGGGAAAAAACAGACCATCGACCGGATCAAGGCCAATCCGCTGACCCGGGCTTTGCGCATTGACAAGCTTACCCTGGCGGCCCTGGAAGCCACTTTGAAACTGTACCGGGATGAAAAACAGGCTGTCAAAAAAATTCCCACCCTGCGGATGCTGACCATGTCCTTTGAAGAAACCTGCCTTCGGGCAGCCGCTTTAGAGCAATCCATCAAAGATGCCTGCGGATCCCATGGTGCTATTGCACTTGCAGACCTGGAATCCCGTCCCGGAGGCGGCTCTTTTCCGGCCCTGCGGCTGCCCACCAGATGCGTTACCCTGAAACCGGACAATATGTCCGTGGCTGCCCTGGAGCGCCGCATGCGCCTGTCTTGTCCCGCCATCATTGCCAGAATCGAAAATAACATGTATATAATGGATCCCCGAACCATTCAGCCGGGACAGGAAACCATTATTTCATCAACCCTTAAAACCATATTGGCGCCAGAATGACACCCAGATTTGCATCAAAGGAATTTACTTTTTTAAAGCCTGATTCAGATGAACATCCCATCCAGGAACCTGACACCTTTTTTTCAGACCTGATACACAAAAAAACTGTATCCTTTACCGCATTTGAAGAGCGTCTCGCATCAGCCCGGATCCCGGAAACCGGATTTGTGTGTGCTGCCATCCAGGTGGCCTGCACCGCATCTGAAGAGACCCTGGAAAAGGCCAGAGATATTTTTGAAGCCTGCTTTCATTCTGTGCTGGACAAAAAAAGAGGTATCTGGGAAAGCCTGGATCCCACTGCGTTTGTCCTGGTTTTCTGGGACTATGACAACCGGAAAAAAGCCATGGACCTGCTGGAGTCCCTTAAAAAAAAAATTTCCCAGGCACTTGCCGCAGAACTGCTGGTGGGTGTGGCTATGTTTCCCTTCCATGATTTTTCCTGTTCCCAGGTGTTTGCCAGTGCCCTCAAAGCCATTGACCATGCTGCATTTTTCGGTGCCGGCCACATGAAAATTTTTGACGGCATCTCCCTGAATATCAGCGGTGACCGGCTCTACCATCTGGGACAGTATGATGCAGCCATCCAGGAGTATGAACAGGGACTTTTGCTGGAGCCTGGAAACATCAACCTCATGAACAGCCTGGGGGTGTGTTTCGGTGTAACCGGAGATCTGGAAAAAGCAAGGCAGTCCTTTACAAATGCCCTGGACATCAACCCCAGAGAAATCATGGTCATTTACAACCTGGGACTGGTTTACCAGATCCTGGAGAACACGGACAAGGCTGTTTTTTTTCTGCAGAAAGCCCACGGCATTGACAAAAAGGTATTTGAAGTGGAGCTGCTTTTGGGACATCTGCTGTTCAAGGCTGGAAAATATGATCAGGCCCTCCCCCACCTGGAAACCGCAGCCCGGTTGGACCCGGCATCCGGCCTGGCCTTCCGGACACTTGGAGAGATCTTTCTTGAACGCAAAGACCTTGATAAGGCAGGGGCTGCCTTTAATTCTGCCGTGAAACTCAAACCTGCAGACCCCATTGCCCTGTCCGGATATGCCCTGGCCATGGCCCAAAGAAAGCGAAATCTGAAAATAGCCTTGAACTTTGCCCGAAAAAGTGTGGCACTGGAGCCGGAAAACACCATTTTCCAGGAACGGCTGGAACAGGTGCGGCAATTGACAAAGCTGTCCCAACGCCATGACAAGACCAAAAAATTTGCCTAAGCCCCAAAAACATGCCCTGCCCGTGACGGGTGTCAACTTCCTGATGCCTGTAATTTATCTTTTGGCCCTTCCCTTGAAAAACAGCCCAAAACCCCTTATATTATTTTTTTTACACGACAATTTTCAATGAGGTGTACCATGCCGATTTATGAATATAAGTGCAATACCTGCAAAAATGAATTTGAAACCCTTGTTCTGGGCAGCGACACACCAGCCTGCCCCGGCTGTGACAGCAAAGATTTATCACGGCTGCTGTCCACGTGCGGATTTATATCCAAATCCACAGGGCCTGGAGGAGAAAGCCAGGTTACCACATCTGCAGCATCTTCTGCCTGCGGCAGCTGTACTGCCGGCAGCTGTTCCTCCTGCGGTGTGGGGTAAATCATGACAGATGAGATACGCATCGGCACCCGGGGAAGCCAGCTGGCCCTGTGGCAGGCAGAGTATGTAAAACACCTTATCACATCCGCCTTCCCGGACAAGCAGGTAAGCATTACCGTCATCAAGACCACCGGAGACCGGATCACAGACCGGCCCCTGGCAATGGTGGGCGGCAAGGGGCTGTTTGTCAAGGAGATCGAAACCGCCCTGCTCAACAGGGAAATCCACCTGGCGGTCCACAGCATGAAAGACATGCCCGGGGATCTGCCCGCAGGACTGACCATCGGGGCCGTGCCCTGCCGGGAAAACCCCTTTGATGTTCTGATTTGCCGACAGGGCCTGGTGCTGGATGATTATCCTTCAGGTGCGAGAATCGGAACATCCAGCCTGCGGCGGGCCTCCCAGCTCAAACACCTGCGGCCGGACCTGGAAATGGTTTCCATACGGGGCAACCTGGATACAAGGATGCGCAAACTGGCATCCGGAGAGTACGATGCCATTGTCCTGGCAGCCGCCGGCATGCTGCGCCTTGGCCATGCAGACCAGATCACCCAGTACCTGGATGATACCGTCATGGTGCCGGCTGTGGGACAGGGTGCCCTGTGCATAGAAACCCGGGAAGATGACCGGCAGATGGCCGGCATATTGAAAAACCTGGACCATTTTGCATCCCGCACCTGTGTACAGGGAGAACGCGCTTTTTTAAAACAGATTGAAGGTTCCTGCCATATCCCGGTAGCCTGTTTCGGCAGGATCCAGTCAGACCAGGTGCATCTCACCGCAGTGGTGGCATCTGAAGACGGCCGACACCTTGTAAAAGAAGAGGTGGTTTCTCCCGTGGACCTGGTGGAAGACCATGGCAGAAAACTGGCAGTACATGTCCTTGAAAACGGCGGAAAACAGATATTGGAGACAATAAACACCCATGACTGATAAACCAGGCAAGGTATATTTAATCGGGGCCGGCCCCGGGGACCCCGGTCTTATAACCCTGAAGGCCAAAACCTGCATAGAACAGGCAGACGTGGTGGTGTATGATTACCTGGCCGCCCCGTCCCTTCTGGAGTTTGCAAAAAAAGATGCCCAGCTTGTTTATGTGGGCAAAAAAGGCGGTGACCACACCCTGACCCAGGACAAAATCAACCAGCTGCTGATAGGCAAGGCTGCCCAGGGACTGCAGGTGGCCCGGCTCAAAGGGGGGGATCCCTTTGTGTTCGGCAGGGGCGCGGAAGAAGCGCAGCAGCTTTTGTCCGCTGGTGTGGCCTATGAAGTGATACCTGGTGTCACCTCCGCCATTTCCGCACCTGCCTATGCAGGAATCCCCGTAACCCACCGGGACCATAACGCATTTGTCTCCTTTATCACCGGCCATGAAGATCCCACCAAAAAAGACTCCCGCATGCAGTGGGACATATTTGCCCGATCCGATGCCACCCTGGTGTTTCTCATGGGCGTAAAAAACCTGGAAACCATCGTGACCAACCTGGTGTCCCACGGCAAAACGCAGGATACGCCCGTGGCCTTAGTGCGCTGGGGCACCACCGCTTTGCAGCAGACCGTTACCGGCACCCTGGACACCATTGTGGAAAAGGTGCGCCAGGCACAATTGAAATCACCGGCCGTGATTGTGGTGGGCAGTGTGGTCTCATTGCGCAAAGAACTGGCCTGGTTTGACAAAAAACCCTTGTTCGGCAAAAAAATTGTCATCACCCGGGCCCGGGCCCAGGCTTCGGGCCTAAAGACACAGCTTACACACCTGGGGGCCCATTGCATTGAAATCCCCACCATAAGGATCCAGCCGCCCATAGACAACGCACAGGTTATAGATGCCATCGCCCGCATCCGGGACTATGACTGGCTGGTTTTCACCTCTGTCAACGGTGTAAAATTTTTCTTTGACACCCTTTTTGACCTGGGAAAGGATGTCAGGGTCCTGGGACATCTGAAATTTGCCTGCATCGGACCGGTCACAAAGGAACGGCTGGGTGATTTCGGGATTATCAGCGATATCCTGCCGGAAACCTTTCGCGCGGAATCGGTTGTAAAAGCGTTTTCCCCTACCGATATCCAAGGGAAAAAAGTGCTACTGCCCCGGGCAAAAAAAGCCCGGACCATCCTGCCTGAAGAACTGACAAAAATGGGA
>DATFKQ010000074.1:0-21694 GCA_035268565.1 Desulfotignum sp.
AACAGATTCGGGGCTGGTTCGCCGGTCACAGCAGCGTGAAAAAAAAATCCGGCCGCATCCCTGTATTCCTGCTGATCCAAATGCCGGAACAATGCATGCTGGTCCTTGCATGCAAAGGGATTCTTTGTAAATATCTGTCCCAATGCATCGTTATGAACCAGATCTGTAAAAGAGATGCTGCTGGTTTCTGCACCGGCAGTCAATGGGTCATGCGCATTATTCATTCTGCTGTCCGGGTTTTCGAATGGTTACATACATTGTACTGGCAGTGCAGCACCTGTCATGCTGATTTTCGTGAAAAATTCAGCTGCTTTATCCATTGCCAGTACCTCGACATTATATGGTGCGCCTGCAGGAGTCAAGTGCATGGTCCGCAAGAAAATGGTATTACAACACAAACGGCCGGACTGGTTGTCCGGATGTTTGTGTTGTATCCTATGTATAACTAAAGCTATATGTTACGGGGTATCAATGGCATCACTGGTTTCAACATTGTTTTCCGGGGTATAGATGTATCCTGCAACATGAAGATTGGTGACTTCAAAAACAAAGGTACCGGATGATTTTGTCCGTTGGGAGGTAAACACAACCTGTCCGTCTGCATCGGTATATCCGGTCTGATTCTCTGAAACCAGACCACTCCATTTTCCGGAAACAGAAGCATTTTGAACCGGAACATTGGAATCATCAACAACGGTGACCTTTGCAAAGGCGCTGACATTCACCCCCCGCTGATCAATTCCCATCATGATATCAGCCACATGCATGGGAATTTCCACACCGGATGCAGCGGTGATCGAAACGGTATCCGTGTCAATGGCACCCTGGTCGTCTGTTACTGTGAGTGTCACTTCATAAGTACCGGGTTCCTCATACCAGTGCGTCAGATCAGTGCTAAAAGCGGTGGTCCCGTCACCCAGGTCCCATTCATAAGAAACTATGGACCCGTCAGCATCATGGGAGTCTGAACCATCAAAAAGGACTTCCAGGGGCGCTGTGCCGCTGACCGGGGTCGCTGATATGGCAGCCTCCGGCGCCTGGTTGCTGGTTTCTGCTGTGGATATGCTGATACTGGACAGTGTATTGTAAGCAGCATCATACGTATAGCCCGATACTGCAACAGATGCGATTGTAAAGGTGATATTGCCGGATTCTCTGGTCTTTTTTGATGTAAATTCAACGGTGCCGTCCCCAAGGGTTGTCCCTGATACATCTCCTGACACAAGGCCGGACCATGTGCCCAGAACCTGTGCATCGGCCATGGGATATCCATCCAGATCCGACACCTGGACAAGAACCTTGGCCGTTTTTCCTGCCGGATTCGATGCCAGGGATGGCTGCATGTCAGAAATATAGACTGTTTTGGATGCATCCGCCAGCACCTCGATGGAAACACCGGCACTGTCTGTGGCCCCCAGATCGTCTGTAACGGTGAGTGTGGCCGTATACATCCCGGGCAGGTCATACAGGTGTTCCACCAGTGCCCCGGTCTGGGATGCCCCATCCCCGAAATCCCAGTGATAAGATACAATGGTGCCATCCATATCAGAGGAAGCAGATCCGTCAAAAGACACCTGCAATGGGACCTGACCGGAGATAACCGAAGCATAAACCACAGCAGCGGGTGCAAAATTACCGTCAAAAAAATCATAATCAACAGTGGCATAATACTGGGCATTGTCCCCTGTCAGGGGCAGTCCCGGGCTCTGGGTCTGGACATACCCGTTGGAAACATCAATGAGTGTAAATGCTTTTAACACCGCCTCGTCACCGGCTGTATCATCCTGCAGCCCCAGATAAAAGGTATACAGCCCGCCGCCGGAAGGCAGGATATCGGAAAAATCAAACACAAAGCCAGCGTCTATGGCTGTGGTGGTGCCGTCAAACCCGTAAGCCCCTCCCTGGTTGTATATCATTTCCGGAATCCAGATGTCAGACGGGCTTGTTTTGTCTATTCCTGACACCCCCAGACTCATGCGCAAATGGTCCCGCTTCACATGGTTCAATGTAAATTTTCCGATCAGCTTCGGGGCATATCCGGTCCTTGCGGTAACCCAGTGGGCCCGGGAGGGATACCAGCCGTATATGCGGTTGGAAGAGGGACCGCCGGTGACAGCGGATGGATTTTTCAGCGCATCATAGGACATCCAGCCAAAACCGCCCTCTCCCCACCCGGTACCCCAGGAATTGGCAATTCTGAAAGCCCCTTTTTCACCGGCGTCGATCTGGCTGTTTCCGTTAATATCCACCCAGATATCATCATTGTATCCCACCACTGTCATGGCGTGATAGCCCTCAGTACCATTGACCCATGCCACACAGTTTGTGCCCGCAAAGACATCATCATCTGGTGTGGACGGGTCATCGGAAATGGGCTGCCAGTTCCAGGAATAGATATAAGTGGGAATATTGAGCACATACCCGTTCAAAAGCATCTGCTTGACCTGTTCAATACCGGTGTCTGTGTGGGTGTCCATGACATATCCGTATTGATCAAACCTGCGGTATAATGCATCTTCCCAGACCTCCGGATTCAGATTCCATGCCCTGTAATCCCCATCATAGGGAAAATCCGCCCAGGTGGCAGCACCGTGCTGCTGGCCTATTTCATATGCCCAGTAGTACCAGGAGCCTGAATTTGTTCCACCATTGACCATATTATACACCCATTTGGGACTCAATCTTGTTCCGTCACCACCATTTTTGGCATCCAGGTCATGGGCCATGGCATACATATGGGTCATTGCATAATACACCCCGTTAAAAACCCCGCAGGAGTTCAAAGATCCCTGGGAGCGGATCGGGGGAAAAAATTTCAGGCTGCTGTTGTCCACATGGACCGGCACATCTTCCTGGGGCAATGAAGATGTGGTATCAGCCGAACCTGCTGTACCGGTCATCACCTCCAGTTCCCCGCCCGGCTGGGAGACAGGATGCCGGTCCTTTCCAACCGGCGGTCTGCCCTGCTTTTTCCGCCACTGGTTGATACGTTCCAGAGCAATTTTGTTGAGCTTGACCTTTTTCACCTTTTTCACGTGTTTGTCCTGCCACGCAAGTTCCTCTCCGGTCAGTTCCGGCAGGCCCGTCATGTACGGCCCCTGTTCCCGGGCCATGCCCTTGTTGCCGAACAGACCGACAATCAGTACCATCATGCCTAATACCGCAATTCTCTTTCCCACCCGAATGGTTTTCATAATTTTCTCCTGATATGTTGCTGATTTTCGCGTAGACATTACTGAGAGCAGGATATGTGCCAGAAGAAATGAAAACGAATAAGAATGCCTTCTGGCAAAGCTTTTCTAAAAAAAAGAGCCGGATCAAAGAAGTACGAAACCGGCCTGGTGTTGATATTACACCGGTTTGACGACATGTCACAGGGTGCATTGGCCGGGACAAAGACGGAAAATGTTGGCACCCATTTACAATGGTCTGTTGGATACTTATTTTAGTAAAAAAAGGAGGATCTGCAATGAAAGCAGTTTACCATATAAATTATTTTGTGTTTCTGCCCATGTGTATATTTTTGGTTTTATCCGTGTTTACTGGACAAAAGGCTTTTGCCATGGAGGATAATGTGACATACGAAAAAGCAACCTTTGCCGGCGGGTGTTTCTGGTGCATGGAACACCCTTTTGAAAAAATTGACGGCGTTTTATCAGTGGTATCGGGTTATGCCGGCGGTCATGTGGAAAATCCCACCTATGAGGCGGTTTCTTCCGGTGCAAGCGGCCACCTTGAAGTGGTGCAGATCACCTATGATCCTGACAAGGTTACCTATGAAACCCTGGTGAAAACTTTCTGGCAGCAGATCGATCCCACAGACAAAGGCGGATCATTTGTGGACCGCGGTGAACAATACGGGTCTGCCATTTTTTATCACAACAACCGGCAGAAAAAAGCAGCCATCGCAGCCAGAAAGGCTCTGGAGGCATCCGGTCTGTTCGAGGATCCGGTTGCCACACAGATTCGTCCCATGGAAACATTTTATCCGGCTGAAGACTACCACCAGGACTATTACAAGAAAAATCCGTTGCGGTATAAATATTACCGGGCCGGTTCCGGCAGGGACCGGTTTTTGGAAAAAACCTGGGATGATGCAGCAACGGCCAGGCTAGATGATCTGTTGGCAAAAAAGACCGGCGCTTTTGTCAAACCCCCGGATGCCCGGCTCAAACAAACATTGACCCGGACACAATACCATGTCACCCAGGAAGACGGCACTGAACCCGCATTTTCCAATGCTTACTGGGACAATAAGGAACCGGGCATCTATGTGGATATCGTATCAGGAGAACCGCTTTTCAGTTCCACTGACAAATTTGATTCCGGTACAGGATGGCCCAGTTTTACCCAGTCCATAAAAGGGGTTTCTCTGACCGAAAAAACAGACAAAAAATTGATTTTCGCCACCAGGACCGAAGTGCGCAGTCCTGTGGCCGACTCCCATCTGGGCCATGTTTTCACTGACGGGCCGCCCCCCACAGGGTTGCGGTACTGCATTAATTCAGCTGCGCTGCGGTTTGTTCCGGTTGCAGAGCTTGAAAAACAAGGATATGGAAAATTTCTGGATCTGTTTAAAACTGTGCCTTAACATTTCAGGGTATAATTTTTTTACATTGACAAATTTCATTGAAATTTATAGTATTAAGAGTTTTTATACGCTTGTAAAAAGTATTGATCTAATAAGGAGAGTTTACCCATGTACGCAGTGATCAGAACCGGCGGCAAACAATACAAGGTTCATGAAGACCAGACCCTGAAAGTTGAAAAACTGAACAGCTCCGAAGGTTCACAAATTGAATTCAATGATATCCTCATGTTTTCAGACGGAGAAAATATTACCCTGGGAAATCCCCTGGTGGAAAATGCAGTGGTAAAAGCCCATGTTGTGGAACAGGGCCGGGGCAGAAAACAGCTGGTTTTCAAGTACAAACGCCGCAAAGGATATAGAAAGATGCAGGGGCACAGACAACCATATACTGAAATCAAAATCGAGTCTATTTCAGCCTGAAGGAGATATACACATGTCACATAAAAAAGCAGCCGGCAGTTCAAAGAACGGCCGGGATTCAAACGCCCAGCGCCGCGGCGTTAAAAGATTCGGCGGAGAAGCAGTGGTGGCCGGCAATATCATTGTCAGACAGGTGGGCACCAGAATCCATCCGGGAAACAATGTGGGCATGGGCAGAGATTACACCCTGTTTGCAAAAATCGACGGTGTGGTGACCTTTGAAAGACAAGGCCGGGACCGTAAAAAAGTCAGCGTTTATGCCGCGTGAAATTTGTAGATGAAGCAGTTATTACCATCAGGTCCGGTGATGGCGGCCCGGGATGCACCTCTTTCCGCAGAGAACGCTTTATTGAGCGGGGCGGACCTGATGGCGGAGACGGCGGGGATGGCGGACATGTCATCCTGAGGTCAGATCCGGGCAAACGCACCCTGTATGACTTTCGCCGCCAGAAAATGCGCCGCGCCAAAAACGGTGCCCCGGGAATGGGCAAGCAGAAACATGGCAAAAACGGCAGCCACTGTTATATTGATCTTCCCCCCGGCACCCTGGTGATCCAGGCAGATACAAATGAGGTCATTGCCGATCTCACTGATCCCGGGCAGGAAGTCATTATTGCCCGGGGCGGAAAAGGCGGGCGGGGCAATAAACGGTTTGCCACTTCCACCAACCGTGCCCCCCGGTATTCCCAGCCGGGTATTCCCGGGATTGAACGCACACTGAAGCTGGAATTGAAACTTCTGGCAGACGTGGGTATTGTGGGGATGCCCAATGCAGGCAAATCCACTTTAATTTCCGCCATGTCCGCGGCCCGTCCCAAAATCGCCGACTATCCGTTTACCACCCTTACCCCCACCCTGGGCATGGTGGAGCCGCCATTTGGAGAACCCTTTGCCGTGGCTGATATTCCCGGCCTTATTGAAGGGGCCCACCAGGGAACCGGACTGGGAATCAAATTTCTCAAGCACATTGAACGCACCGGCATATTGATCCACCTCATTGACGCCGGGACCATAGATCCGGAATCCCCGCTTGCCGCTTTTACCATGATCAACCGGGAACTGTCCCTTTACAGCAGTTCTCTGGCCGAAAAATCCCAGATCGTCGTGCTCAATAAGATAGATCTTACCGGCACCGAACACCGGGTGGACAGTTTTAGAAAAGCACTGCCCCACCTTGAAATCCATACCATTTCAGCGATCACCGGCAAAGGAATTGACATGCTTGTAAAAGTGCTTTCATCCAGACTCCAAGCCGGGTAAACCCATGAATGCCGGGCTTTTTGGCGGAACATTCAACCCGATTCACAATGGCCATATCGGTGTTGCCAGCCATGTGAAGCAACAGTATAATCTTTCTAAAATATTTTTTTTTCCTTCTGCCACACCTCCGCACAAAACCAACACCAATCTGGCACCGGCCCGGGACAGGTACGCCATGGTGGAACAAAGTCTGGCAGACATGGACGGGTTTTATGCATCTGATATTGAATTGTCCCGAACAGGTCCTTCCTATACCATAGACACCATCCATGCCTTTGAAAAACAGTGCAGACCAGGTGTCCGGTTTTTTTTGTTAATGGGATCAGACGCATTTTTTGACACCCCTTCCTGGAAAAAATACAAAGCCATATTTTCGGCTGTCTCCATTATTGTGATGCCCAGAGGCCCAGATGGACAAACCCGGACCATTGCATCCTTTCTTGACGAACACATATCAAAAGGATACACATGGAACAAAGAAAACAAACAATTTACCCATGACAGGCTGCAATCCATATACATCTGTCATGTACCCAAAATTGATATTTCATCCACCATGATACGCGACCGGGTGAAAAAAAATCTTTCCATAAAAGAACTTGTCCCCACCCCGGTGGCGGAAATTATCAGCAAAAGGAATTTATATTTATGACAGCGCTTTCAGAGGAATTCAGGCCCTATCTGTCCTTTGTTTTCAACCGAAAACCCCAATCTGTTACCGCCATTGATGTAAAAGAATACACCTCCTACACCGATGTGCTGGTCATTGTGGAAGCCGGTTCCCACCGCCAGGTCACTGCCATTGCCGAACATATCATCACCCGGTTGAAAGCCGATCACATAACGGCTCTGGGAACAGAAGGCATTAAGGAGGGAGAATGGGCCTTGCTGGATTATGGAAATATCATCATCCATATTTTTGAAACCAGGGCCAAAACATTTTATGACCTGGAAGGTCTGTGGGGTGATGCCCCCCGCATTGATCTGTCTGAATTTGGAGCGCCTGCCCGTATTTCCTGATGACCAGCAGATGAAAAACCGGCATACTTATCCTGTGGCTGCCGCGCGGCAGACGGGGAACAACGGGCACAACAAAAAATGAAATTATAAGCAGTCAGGCATTACGTAAAACTTTCATATAAAACCTTTGACAAAGGATATTATCAAAAACTGATTATGGAACAGATAAAAGACTATATCACCGGAAAAGAGATCAACAATGTCGGGTCGGAAGTGAGCCGGCAGGTTTTTGAAAAATTTCTGGTGGAAACCAAGGGGTACAAAAAAAGCGAGATCCTGGTGGATGTACCCCTGACTGTCCAGTTCAAGGGAAGCGATTACCATTCATGCCTTGACCTGGTGGTGTGTGTGGAAAAACAACCTGTCATGGCGGTCACCTGCGTGGCCGGTTCCATCGGATCCTATGAACGGGAAATCCTTGCAGGGGCAAGGCTTTTGCATGAAGACTTCCAGATTCCTTTTGCCGTATCCACTGACGGTAAAAATGCTGTTGTCATGGACACGCTTTCCGGCAGGACCGTGGGCAAAACATTGTCTGATATCTTCTCCCGGGAAGATATCATGAAAATGCTGCCGGATCTTACTTTTCTGCCTTTTGACAAAACAAAAAAGGAACGGGAAATGATCATTTACCGTTCCTTTAATTTGGAAAAGATTAACAGATAAAAGTTCTTTATGCTCTGGGCACTTCCTTGCTGCAATGTTTGCACAGAGTGGCCCGTTTTTTGATTATTTCCGCACAATAGGGGCATTCTCTGGTAAAATGGCGTTCATGGAGCTGTTCAACCGCAGCTGCCACCGCTTCAACCAGTACAGGGGTGGGGAATTTGTGGTTTACCAGATGCTCAACAGCTTCCACTTCCCCCACTTCCCCCACCATTTCAGCTGCCTTGAGCCGTGCCCTGCCGGGTATGGCCGGATCCAGAAGGATTTTTAAGATCTCATCCCAGTCTTTTGCGATATAATAATCGGTGAGAATGGAAAAGGTTTTTTTGGTCAACTCTTTTTTTGCTTCCTGCTCGATAAGGGCGGCATCATCCAGTTTGCCGCCGGTGGCCCCCACAGGGCTGAACACAGGCATGTATTCAAAATTGTGCTGTCCCGGTTCATTGATACACCGGTAGGAAGCAGGGGCTTCCATGGTTTCCTGCAGATGGTTCCACCCGCCTTGATAGGACGGGCAGTCATCATTGAAACAGACAAACAGGTATGGGGTACCCCATCCAAGCCCATCTGAAAAATTGATGGGCGGCACTTCCCACAGGGTCATTTCCTGGGCACAGTGGGGACAGGCGGGTTTGTCCATCTTAATATATCGTTCAAGCAGTTCTTCTTTGGTTTCAAATGCCATTATTCTTATCTCCTTTGTTAGTCTGATGGCTTCAGTCAAGGAAAATAAGCAGTTACCTCTCTTTGTCAATCAGGCAGGTGCAATAACTGCCAGTATATCATCTTTTGCCACTGAATCACCTGTATCAAAATAAATGGCGGTGACAACCCCTCCCACAGGGGCGGGCAGGGCATTTTCCATTTTCATGGCCTCGATGACCACAATGGTTTCCCCTTCATCCACTGTGTCCCCCACCTTTTTTTCATGTTTTATCACCATGCCGGGCATGGGCGCCTTTATGGGCGTACCTTTTGTATCACCCGCTGCCGGGGCAGGAGCAGGTTTGACCGCAGGAGCGGGTTCTGCCGGCTGTGCCGGTGCAGCAGGGGGTGCAGACGTTTGAACGCCGGCAGCAGGGCCGGGCTGTGCCGAAGAACCAGAGGTGCCGGCACCGGGGCCTGCAGGGGAAATCACAGATGCGCTTCCCTCTTCTTCCACCCCCACTTCAAAAGCATCTCCTTCCACAAACACTTTGAAAACCCGGGTATTTTCTGTTTTTTCAAAATCGGGCTTTTCCACCAGTTCTCCTGCTTTGGCTTTTTTGATCAGCACATCCTGTTTTTTGACCTCTTCCAGGGTGATGGGTTTAAGGCTGTCCGGTACCGGCTCCAATCCATATTTCTGCTTGAGAAATTTTTTGCCTGTCACAGGAAACAACGCATACAGCAGCAGGTCTTCATCATCTTTTGCCAGATCTCCTATTTCCTGGCGGGCTTTTTCCAGTTCCGGTTCCAGTACCTGGGCCGGACGGCAGGAAATGGGTTCTTCACCTCTGGGATAGCCTTTCAATGCTTTTTTCTGGACCTCCGGGTCTATGGGTACGGAGGTTTTGCCGTACAGCCCGTAACACAGATCTTTCACCTGGCCGGAAACCATCTTGTACCGCTCTTCTTTGGTATCAAACAGCACATTGTTCACGGTCTGGGTGCCCACAATCTGGCTGGTGGGGGTGACCAGGGGCACCTGGCCCAGCTCTTTTCTCACCCGGGGCAGTTCTTTATATACCTGGTCGATCTTGTCTAAAGAATCCATCTCCCGCAGCTGGTTCACCAGGTTGGACAGCATCCCGCCGGGGGTCTGGTGCAGCAGCACGTTGATGTCGATGAGAGACACCTTAGTGTCATCCAGAAGATGCTTGTATTTGGGCATGACCTCTTTTTCCAGAATCTCATTGATATCCGCCAGGGCCTTGATATCAAATCCCGTGTCCCTGCTGGTGCCCAGGAGGGTCATGACCAGGGGCTCCAAAGCAGCATGGGAGGTTCGGTAGGCATAGGGGGTCACACAGGTGTCAATGATGTCCACCCCGGCCTCCACCGCCTTGAGATGGGTCATGGCAGACATGCCGGACGTAAAATGGCTGTGCAGGTGAATCAAGGGCTTTACATTGTCTTTCAGGGCCTTGACCAGTGCAAAGGCATCATAGGGAGCCATCAGGCCTGCCATATCCTTGACACAGATACTGTCAGCACCCATATCCTCCAGCTCTTTTGCTTTTTTGATGTAATAATCCAGGTTGTAGACCTCTCCCCCCAGACGGGGTTCGGTAAGGGTGTAGCAGATACAGCCCTGGAAATGGGCACCGCATTCTTTAATCACCGGCACCACGGTTTCAAAATTGCGGTAATCATTGAGGGCATCAAAGGTACGAAATATCTCCAGACCGTTGTCCACGGTTTTTTTCACAAACAGCTTGGCCACATCATCGGCATAGTTTCTGTATCCCACAAGGTTCTGGCCCCGGAGCAGCATGGAAAACGGGGTATTTTTAAAATAGCGCTTCAATGTCCGCAGCCGCTGCCAGGGATCTTCTCCCAGAAAACGGTGCATGGTGTCAAAGGTGGCCCCGCCCCACACCTCCACAGCCCAGAAACCGATCTCATCCATGCGTTCGGCCACCGGAATCATGTCTTCTGTCCTGCCCCTTGTGGCAAACAGGGACTGGTGCCCGTCCCGCAGGGAAATGTCCTCCACTTTCAGGGGATTTTCAGCCTTGGGCCTGGCTGTGTCATAATTCATCTGTGTCATTTCAACCCGGGTGTGTTCTTTCATCATAATTTTCTCCCAAAAAAAATTTATCTCATCCATAAATTTATTACAGACAATGTTACCTCAAAGGCAGGACCTATTTGAACATCCGCAGCTGCATCATGGTATTGGCCTGCATCAGAGACTGACGCCCGGCCATGCCCCATACATTGGGAGCGTGTCCTGTCAGCATCCCGAAGGCAGGTTCTCTTATACCCGCAGTTTCTGCCTGTTCCTCCAGATGACGGGCATGCGCTTCCTCACTGGTTTTCATATGGGCATATACAGCTGCCAGGGCAGCTGCCCGTTTTTTTGCATCCATGACATCTCCCTTTTTTATACCGGAATGTTCCCGTGTTTTTTGGCCGGCCGCATTTCCCTTTTAGTGGCCATGGCTTCCAGGGCATCTATGAGCCGGGGCCGGGTTTCACACGGCTGGATAACCGCATCCACATACCCCCTGGCAGCGGCACAATAGGGATTGGAAAACTGGTCATTGTACTGAACAATTTTTTCTTTGCGTTTGGCTGCCGGGTCATCTGCCGCCTTGATCTCCCTGGCATGAATGATATTGGCCGCACCTTCCGCTCCCATGACCGCAATCTCGGCGCTGGGCCAGGCAAATGCCATGTCTGCACCCAGGTGACGGGAACACATGGCAATATAGGATCCGCCGTAATTTTTACGGGTGATCAACAAAAGTTTGGGCACCGTGGCTTCAGAATAGCACCACAGCAGTTTGGCCCCATGACGGATGATACCGCCCCATTCCTGGTTGGAGCCGGGCAGATATCCCGGCACATCCGCAATGGTGAGCATGGGAATATTAAAGGCATCACAGAAGCGTATAAACCGGGTGGCCTTGTCAGAGGCATTGATATCCAGGCACCCGGCAAGGAAGTTTGGCTGGTTGGCGATAATGCCGATGGACCGGCCGTTGAGCCTGGCAAAACAGACCACCAGATTTTTGGCAAAATACTGGTGGGGTTCAAAAAACTGCCCGTCATCCACAATGGACCTGATCACATTTTTCATATCATAGGACCGGTTGGGGCTGTCTGGAATTATTGTGTCCAAAGATGTGTCCATGCGGTTGGGATCGTCTTTCGGGGAAACAAACGGGGGGTCTTCCATGTTATTGGCGGGAAGATAGGACAACAGGGTTTTTATCTGACAGATGCAGTCTTCATCTGATTCACAGGCAAACTGGGCCACACCGGATTTTTCATTATGGGCCATGGCGCCACCTAAGTCTTCAGAGGAAATTTCCTCTCCTGTCACAGCTTTTATGACATTGGGGCCGGTGATAAACATGTATGCACTTTTTTTGACCATGAAAACAAAATCGGTCATGGCAGGAGAATACACTGCCCCGCCGGCAGTGGGCCCCATGATGGCTGATATCTGGGGGACAACCCCTGAACAGGCAGAGTTTCTGAAAAAGATCTCCCCGTATCCGGACAGGGCATCAATGCCCTCCTGAATCCTTGCCCCGCCTGAATCATTCATGCCGATGACAGGCGCCCCTGCTTTTAAGGCCATGTCCATGACCTTGCATATTTTTTTGGCCTGCATTTCCCCTAAAGAACCTGCCCGGGCTGTAAAATCCTGGGCATAGGCGAACACGATTCTGCCGGCCACCCTGCCATGGCCGGTGATGACACCGTCTGCCGGTATCTGCACTTTTTCCATGCCGAAATTGGTGCACCTGTGGGTGACAAACATATCAAGCTCCCTGAAACTGCCTTTGTCAAACAAACAGTCAAGGCGCTCTCTGGCATTAAGTCTTCCCTGTTCCTGCCTTTTGGCCAATGCTGCGTCACCACCCATCTTCAAAATTTCCTGCTCTTTTTGCTTGAGGATCTGGATATTGTCTGATGTGGCTCCCATAATAGAAATCCTTCCATGTTCCTTATTTATGCATTAATTATAATTTTAACGGCACCTTGTTGCACTGTTTATTGTGTTGTAAACCGCCATGCACAGAACCAGTCATCCGGATGGGGGTCAGGGGGGCAACCAATGCATGATGTCTTAATTTGCGGGTCGATCGCCCTTGCAAAATATGCGTATTCAACCAGTCCTGCAGATTTGCACGGATAATCCGGCATGCCTTTGCGCTTTCTTGCCGCCTGAACCCGGCATGCATCCATCTGGAATACAAAACTTTGTGGTGTTTCGTCAACAATTGATTGTTTATTTATAAAAGAATACATCCGAAAATATAACGCTTTTTTAAGGCCGGCCAGGCCAGGATTTTTGTCCAGGTGTAAAAAATTTTTAATTGCATGGGCCTCATAGGGGGAAAACTTGCCCCAGCAGGAATCATTGCACCGTTTGGCATCATTCATGCCATGGCAGGATTCCACTGCCTGGAACCAGACCCCGTCCATGACCAGCCAGTTCTTGGCAAGATCCTGTAAAAATGCGTTCATGACATCCTCATCCATGTCTGACCAGGCTTTGGGCAGGCCGTCCTGCATCTCGAACCCCAGGGTTTCAGCCATACGGTGCATGGCAATACCGGCAGCTTTCGGGGTTACCGCATCCATAATTTCCAATGCAGGGGCCAGTCCCATCTGGTGACGGACTTCACCAAACCAGAACCCGTAATGCATGACCATGCGCATCACCATATCCATCATCAACCGGCCCTTTTCCTGTTTTGACAACCCAAAATAAGGTGACTGACGGTCTTCCATGACATCTCCTCTTTTTTTTCAGATGAACAGCAACGCCCTGATTAATCACCAACCATTTTATGGCCCATGTGCCATAACAATATCTATAGATCTTTATTATCAGACTTCTAAGGACAGGTATCCCCTGGCCTTGAAATCAGGTTTATAGTGCACAGTCCTTTGCGCACCTTAAGTTTCTGTTAACCGGCGGTAAAGTGCAAGATATGTTTGTGCTTCAGCAGTTTTACCCCGTTTTTTGCACCCATTGCCGTAAATACGGCATTTTTCCTGTAATACGGCTGTTGCGGCCGCTTTTTGTTCCGGAAGCAGGGTATCTGACTGCACCAGCTGCAGTAAAGAAGCGATGCGGTATCTGTCCTGGGAGTGGCTGCGGGAAAGCTGGTCATCATGTCCGCCGTACTTCACGGTCAATGGTTTGTCAATGAGATAAATGGGAATATCCGCACTGATACGCAGCCACAGGTCATAATCTTCACACACCCCAAAATCCTCGTTGAACATACCCTTGAGACCAAAAATTTCTTTTTTCATCATCACTGCAGAAGGACTTACCAGACAGCGGTGAAGGGATGGTTCAAAAATCATGCCGGATGGCTTTTGATGCTTTTGCATGGGATTGACCCGTTTTCCATTACGAATCCAGATCTCCTGGGTCTGGCATACCAGGGCCCCGGGATGGGTGGAAAAAAATGCTGCCTGGCAGGCCAGTTTTCCCGGCTCCCATTGGTCGTCAGAATCCAGCAGGGCAATATACTCCCCCCTGCTCTGGCGAATCCCGAAATTTCTTGCCGCACTCACCCCGTGGTTGGACTGTGTGAGCACCCGTATACTGTCACCATATGCCGCAAGCAGTTCCGGTGTCTCATCTGTGGATCCGTCATCCACCACAATGATTTCGCCGGGCGGCAGGGTCTGGGCCAGGACCGAATCAATGGCCTTTGCCAGGGCCCAGGCCCGGTTAAAGGTGGGGATGATCACGCTGATCTGTGATAAAGCCGTATTTTCCATGACATATGGCTATACCATGCCCGGGCCTGTTTAGGCAAACCGGTTTTGGGACGACAGATACAGCACAAATGGCCAAACCATTTGAAAATTTTTAAAATCACAAGCATATTCAAGGCCATAGCAGAACTTTTGTCTTGATTTTTTAAAAAAAATCCCGGATAATGCACTTTGTTCTTTTTTATATGAGTAATCCTTGACAAGCCCATCCAAATCACTTAATGAAGGCCCTTAAATTTTGGTTCAGCATTATCTTATGAATAATTGAGGATATTATGGCAAAAGGCAAATCAGTCACACATGTAATTGATACACACTGGTGCAAAGGGTGTGGTATCTGTGTTCATTTCTGTCCAAAAGATGTACTGGAACTGGACAAAGAAAGCAAAGCCCGGGCAGTTCGACCCGAAGATTGCATCGCCTGCAAGCTGTGCGAGCTTCGATGCCCTGATCTGGCAATACAAATAACAGAATCGCAGGAAGGGGAAAATGAATCTACAAAATAATATCAGGTTTGTTCAGGGGAATGAAGCCTGTGTTGAAGGTGCCCTCTATGCGGGTGTCAATTTTTTCGCAGGCTATCCCATTACCCCGTCCACGGAAATAGCAGAACACTTGGCAGCAAGGCTTCCCCAACAGGCTGGAAAATTCATCCAGATGGAAGATGAAATTGCTTCCATGGGTGCCATTCTCGGGGCTTCTCTCACAGGCAAAAAGGTGATGACTGCCACATCAGGCCCGGGATTTTCCCTGAAACAGGAAGCCCTTGGGTATGCCTGCATGGCAGAAATACCCTGCGTGATTGCCAATGTGCAGCGGGGCGGGCCTTCCACAGGCAACCCCACCCATGTGAGCCAGGGAGATGTGAACCAGGCCAGATGGGGCACCCATGGAGATCACGCCATCATAGCCCTGACCGCATCCAATAACCAGGATGTGTTTAAAATCACGGTGGAAGCCTTTAACCTGGCGGAAACCTACCGGACCCCGGTTATCATTCTCCTGGATGAAGTAGTGGGCCATATGCGGGAGAAACTGACCATTCCGGAGCCCGGAGACATTCCGGTTGTGGGACGGCTCCGCACTGCTGTGGCAAAAGGCGTGGATTACCATCCCTATCTCCCCAGAGAAGACGGGCGCCTGCCCATGTCCGACTTCGGGGCTGAGCACCGGTACAATGTCACTGGCCTTTTCCATGACATGTGGGGGTTTCCCAGCAACAACCCCAAAGTGGTCAGCGAGCTGCTCCGGCATCTGGTGGACAAGATCGAAAACAATGTGGAAAGCATCACCATGTACAAGGAATACTGGCTGGATGATGCTGATTATATTCTGGTCTCCTATGGATCTTCGGCCCGGTCCGCCATCCACATCGCCAAAAACCGGCGGGCCAGGGGTGTCAAAATCGGGGTTCTGGAGCTCCAGACCCTGTGGCCGTTTCCAACTGACATGGTCAGGGAAAAATGCGCCAATGCCAAAGCCGTACTGGTGGTGGAGATGAACATGGGCCAGGTGGTCACCCAGGTGAAGAGTGCCGTGGACAATCCCAACAACGTTTTTCTGGCCAACCGCATTGACGGCCAGCTCATCTCACCCACTGACATCAAAACCATTCTCAGAATGATCCAGGGAAAGGGGGTATAACATGACCACAAAGGAATTTGATTTCAAAGACTATATCCGGTCCAGGTTTTTTCCCCACATCTGGTGCCCGGGATGCGGTCACGGCATTGTTCTGGGCTCTCTGCTCCGGGCCATCCATGAACTGGGCCTGGATAAAAACGAGATTGTCATGACCTCGGGCATCGGGTGTTCTTCCCGGATCTCGGGATATGTGGATTTTCATTCCCTGCACACCATCCACGGCCGCGCCCTTACCTTTGCCACAGGGGTCAAACTGGCCAAGCCCGGCATTACAGCCATCGTGCCCATGGGAGACGGAGATGCCCTGGCCATCGGCGGCAACCACTTTATCCATGCTGCCAGGCGCAACATCGATATCACCGCCATTGTGATGAACAACCGGATCTACGGCATGACCGGGGGCCAGTTTTCTCCCTTGTCCGGCCTGGGCAAAAAAGCCACCACTGCCCCCTTTTCCACCATTGACAACCAGTTTGATGTAGTGGAACTGGCAAAAAGTGCAGGTGCCAGTTTTGTGGCACGGTCAACGGTTTTCCATGCCACGGAATGCAAGGATCTGTTGAAAAAGGCCATTGCCCACAAGGGGTTTTCCGTGGTGGAAATTTTGTCCCAGTGTCCCACTTACTACGGCAGAAAAAACAAAGAAGGGGATGCGGTCCAGATGATGGAAGGATTCAAAACCAATACCGTAAAGCTTGGTTCCAAAAAACTGGAAAAAAATCCTGACCTTATCCAGCGGGGCATTTTTGTGGAAGACACACAAAAGGCGGAATATTGTGAGGCCTATGACAACATCATCGCCACTGCAATGAAAGGAAACGCATAATGGAACGTTCACGACTTGTTTTTTCAGGTTCCGGCGGCCAGGGCGTGATTACGGCTGCCATCCTTCTTGCCAAGGCAGCCGTGCTGTTTGAAGGAAAAAACGCCACCCAGTCCCAGAGTTACGGGGCAGCAGCCCGGGGGGGTGCCACCAGAAGCGATGTGTTGATATCTGAATCAGATATCTATTTTCCCAAAGTGGTCCAGCCCAATATCCTGGTGAGCCTGACCCAGGAAAGTTACAACACCTTTTCAGGCATTATCCGGCCCGGCGGCCTGCTGCTTGTGGATACCAAATTCGTGTCCATCGAAAAAAAGGTGGATGCCAAACACATTTCTCTGCCCATGTATGACACAGTCATGGAAAAAGTCGGCAAACCCATCGTGTTCAATATATGCATGCTCGGGGCCCTGCTCGGCGCCACCGGACTGGTCCAGGCTGAGTCCATCCTCAGGGTCCTGGAAACCTCCATCCCCAAAGATTTCATGGAGATGAACAAAAAAGCCCTGGAACTGGGTATGGAAATGGGGGAAGCTGCAGCCATTTAAGGCTTTTGACGTCCTTTTTTTCCAATGCAAACCAAACACATCCCTGGTGGATGCAGATTGTACACCAGGGGTACTTATTTTTACCCCGGATTTTGATTTATGTACTGTATCAAGGTCAAATTCATCATTTGCCTTTATGAGCCTCGACAAAGTCATCCGCGGTCATCCCTGCCTGACGGATGGCACTTTTAAGCGTACCAACGGCAAGGGCTTTGTGTTTTGGGATCACACAGCCCTTGTCATCTTTACGCATGACAACATGACTGCCTTTTTGACGGGCAATATAAAATCCCAGTTTGATAAAAACCTTGATTGCCTGTTCTCCTGAGATCCTTGGCAGTTCAGGCATGGTCAAAAACCTCGAACGTGGTCATAAACGGCCGGGCAACCTGCTTCATGGGGAACTCTTCCAGGTAAAGTTCTGTGGCTTCCTGGAGGTTTTTTATGGCCTCTTCTATAGTCTCTCCCTGGCTGGCTGTTCCCACTTCGGGGCATTGGGCTACATAAAGAGTGTCTTCTTTTTGGATAACAGCGGTAAATAAATTCATTTGTTCAACCTTTATTCATGTATAAGCTCTTCAAATTGTCTGCGATTGATAAATGCATCAAGAAAAGAAATCACTGCCTCTTGATTATCTTCCGACAGATTGTTGATTGCCTCAAGCTACATATAGAATAAACCAATTACATATTAAGTCAATAATTGTATAATTGCCGCAGACAACCTGCCGGCCGAAGCCGACAGCGCCTTGATGGGTGCAGATTATGCACTAAAGGGGCTTACCCTGGATTTTAGTTTTTTTTTGCTGTATCGCAGGGGGCAAAAAGCAGGCCCAGGTAAGATCGAACAGGCAGGTCATTCAGATGTGTCTGGATCTGGCTGCCCTTCGGCGGCACTTTTCCCTGTGGGAAACAGGTCCTGAACATTTAGTCCCTTGATCTTTTTCAAACAGTCCTCCAGGGCCCGGGGTTCTGTATCTCCGGCACCCTGGTGTTCAGGCTTTGCCACTATATTGACCAGATTCGGCACCGCAATATACGCACCTGCCAGATGTCCCTGGATTTTCTGGTGCACATCGATATAAATCATTCTGCCGTTACGGATAAGATTATAACGGGTAATACGGGTCAGTATATCATTTACGTGAAGGTCCATACTTTCTCCTCAAAAAATTTTGACATTGACTATTGTCCACCAAAGGTCCATCATACATGTTTTGCAGACAATGAAAATAAAAAACATGCCATGACAGCACCTGAAAAAATCCCCTCAGACCTTGTGGCAGACTGGCACACCCTTCACCGGGTGTTCATCCGGCCTGAAGATGAAAAAAGCCGGCTGACCCTGATAAAATACATGGAACAGATCCTGTTCGGGCTCCATGATTTTCTCAACACCCATGTAGGGGTCACCGAAGCCATCCCCCTGGCAACCCTGGCTGAAGCCTATACCGATACCCTGATCAATCCGGACCCGGAAAAAAAACTGGCTGATGTGATCAAGGACATCATCAACGAGATTGCCCCCAGGGCCGTGAATGTGGCATCCCCCTATTTTATCGGCCACATGACCTCAGCCATACCTTTTTTCATGGTGCACCTCAAAGCCATTGCAGCTGCATTGAACCAGAACCTGATCAAACTGGAAACCTCAAAAGTGCTGTCCGTGCTGGAAAAACAGGTGCTGGCCAAGATGCACCGGATGGTCTACAAAAAACCGCCCGATTTTTATGAATCCCATGTCCAGAATGTGGATACCTCTTTGGGCCTGTTCACCAACGGGGGCACCACAGCCAATCTCACGGCCCTGTGGGTGGCCAGAAATCAGTGCCTGTCCCCCACAGAACATTTTTCAGGTGTTGAAAAAGACGGCATGACCGCAGCCATGAAAGCCCATGGTCTGGAACGGCTGGTGGTACTGGTATCAGAACGGGGACATTTTTCTTTGAAAAAAGCCGGCGGTATACTGGGTATGGGAAACCGCAATATCATTGCAGTGGATGTGGATGAAAACCACCAGGTGGACATGGCAGAACTGACCCGGCTGGTCGAAAAGTTTTCACGGGATAAAAAAACACAGATTGCCGCCATAGTGGGCATTGCCGGTGCCACGGAAACCGGCAGTATTGATCCCCTGCCCCGGATGGCGGCCCTGTGCAGAAAACACGGGATTCATTTTCATGTGGATGCTGCCTGGGGCGGTCCGGTACTGCTGTCGGAAAAATTCAGCAGCCTGCTGGCAGGAATACAGGCGGCTGATTCCGTAACCATTGACTGTCACAAGCAGTTTTACATGCCCATGAGTGCCGGCATGGTCTATTTCAAAGATCCCAAAGCCCTTGACCAGATCGCATACCATGCCGGATACGTAAACCGCAGGGGATCAGTGGACCTGGGCATCAAGACCCTGGAAGGATCACGGGAGGCAAGTTCCCTGATCCTGGACAGTGCCCTGAAAATAATGGGATCCCGGGGGTATGGCCTGATGATCGATCACGGTATTGAAACCACCCGGCTGTTTGCCCGGAAAATCAGGGCACGCACCCATTTCCAGCTGGTCACTGATCCTGTGCTCAACATTCTCACCTACCGGGCGGTCCCTGCAAAACTGCAACAGCAGCTCAACACTGACATATCATCATCCCGGCGGCAGCACCTGGATGACTGCCTGGACAAAATCAACACAAACCTCCAGCGCATTCAGCGGGAAGCAGGCAAAAGCTTTGTGTCCAGAACCTGTTTAAAAATCCGCCCCGGCGACAGCCACACGGCAGTGGTGCTGCGGTCAGTCATCATGAACCCTTACACCACCGGTAAAATCCTTGACCAGATCCTGGATGAACAGGAAGCCATCCTGCAGACCCTGGATATTTCAGATCAGGACCTTCGGTCAAAATGAGATGCAGAGTGAGAGGAAGGTCCCGCAACCTGTGAAAATGCGGGACCGCTGTTTTATAATATGGATTTCATTGCCCCCATATAAGTCCGCAGTTTTCGGCCCACTTTCTCTACAGAGGTGTTACTGACAGCTTCGTTGACCTGTATCAAACGGATATTGTCCACCCCTGTGTCTGTGAGATCAAGGCCTTTGCCGATGACATCCGCATCTATGGTTTCCATAAATTTTTCCAGCAAAGGCACAGCTGCATGGGAAAACAGATAACACCCGTATTCCGCAGTATCGGAAATCACCACGTTCATTTCATACAGCTTTTTACGGGCAATGAGATTGGCGATAAGGGGCACCTCGTGCAATGATTCGTAATAGGCTGAATCTGCAACAATCCCGGCAGCCACCATGGTATCATAGGCCAGCTCCACTCCGGCCTTGACCATGGCCACCATGAGAATGCCATGATCAAAGTATTCCTGTTCCGGGATGTCCGCCTGCCGGGATACCGCTTTTTCAAAAGGGGTATCAGCTGTCAGGGCCCGCCATTTGAGCAGGTCGGCATCACCATTGGCCCAGTCCGCCATCATGGTTCTGGAAAAATCCCCGGACATGATGTCATCCATGTGCCGGTTGAACAAAGGGGTGAGGATATCTTTCAGCTCCTCACTCAAATCATGGGCCATGATTTTGGCGGGATTGGACAACCGGTCCATCATGTTGGTGATACCCCCGTGCTTCAATGCCTCGGTGATGATCTCCCAGCCGTGCTGCACCAGTTTTGAGGCATACCCTTCATCCATGCCTTTTTCAATCATTTTGTCATAGCACACCAGAGAGCCCGCCTGGAGCATGCCGCACAGGATGGTCTGTTCTCCCATGAGATCGGATTTCACCTCTGCCACAAACGAGGATTCCAGCACCCCGGCCCGGTGTCCGCCGGTGGCGGCAGCATAGGCCTTGGCCAGTTCCAGCCCCTCCCCTCTCGGGTCGTTTTCCCGGTGCACGGCAATAAGGGTGGGCACCCCGAATCCCCTTTTGTACTCTTCTCTGACTTCGGTGCCCGGGGATTTGGGTGCCACCATGATCACGGTGAGATCCTCTCTGATTTTCATGCCTTCTTCCACAATATTGAATCCGTGGGAATAGGACAGGCAGGCATTTTTTTTCATCAGGGGCATGACGGCGTTGACAACCGGTGTATGCTGTTTGTCCGGGGTCAGATTGATCACCAGATCAGCGGACGGCAGCAGATTTTCATAGGTATCCACAACAAATCCGTGTTCTGTGGCATTTTTCCATGACTGCCGTTTTTCGTTGATGGCCGCATCCCGCAGCGCATAGGAAACATCCAGTCCGCTGTCCCGCAGGTT
>DATFKQ010000075.1:0-6531 GCA_035268565.1 Desulfotignum sp.
CTTGCTCCCTCCGGTGCGGCTGATGGCAGCATCGAGGATACAGAAAACCAGCCCGCCCCCACAGAAAGTTGCCGCAAGAATGGGAAGTGAGAGGGTGGACATACCTTCCGGCACCAGGGCAAATGCCACGGCCGCCACAAGGATGCCGCCGCCAAACGCCACAATGCCGTGGATGAATTCCTGCTTTCCCTCAGTTTCAGCAGTGCCTTCGAGATGCGCCAGAAACCCTCCAGCAAAGGCGACGATACCTGCGAGCCAGGAGGCCAGCGCTATGATAACAAGCTGCTCCATTGTTCCCTACTTCCAATGTTACGGGTTTAGAATAACATTGAGTCCTACAGCAATTGCAAAAAAACGATCATAACTACCCACCACCCTCATTTTTACATTAATCTGCAAGCTCTGAAGCCAATTTTCAAGAGAGCCAACTGGTGTTTGTGACCAGTCAAATTCCCTGATTTTCTTCGGCTTCATCAAGCGCGTGCTGTTTTAAACGCCCGTTAATAACCCCAATAGAAAAGAATCCCAATACTGGATAGAACCAGCAGATGTCATCAACACCTGTGGCACAAAAGAACTTTTTCGTATGATATCCCGGAGCTGAGGAAATATGCAGGGAGGATATAAAAGCAGCCAATGGCAGAGGGCATTTTCCGACCGGAATCAGACAGGCACTGCCTGCTGTCCCGGCCGGAAAATCGCAGTTATGATCCGGTTTCAGGATCTCTGATTTTTATTTGCCTGCTTTCTACTGCCTGTAGGAAATCGTCAATTCATTATCCACAGCCACTGCACCGCCTTCAAGGGCATTTTGTGTGGCTGCATCATATTCAGACCAGGAGTCCACCTCACCGGTGAGGGTGGCCTTGCCGTCATCCACGCTGATGGTGATATCGCCACCGTCCACAAAAGGACTCCAGAAAAATTCACTTTCAATATTTTCCTTGATTTCCTGATCATTTTTGGTTGATGTCACCCCCGGCTGGTAGGCATACCAGTCGTAATCATAGAGATAATAATCATCCACATAGGGTTTATACACATAAGGATCATAGGCTTTGGTGACAATCAGATTGTTGTCCACCACATAAATGCCCCTTACATCAGAGGCCAGATTTTCAGCACGTGTTTTTTCAAAATAGCTGTCCACGGTCCCGTAAATATCTGCCACCCCGGCTACAACTTCCACAGTAAGGGCATACTCTTCGAGATAAGGATCCCTGCCGTACTTATCCATGATTTTTTGTTCCAGTTCACTGCTGGTCAGTTCCTCCGCCGGCCGGGAGACTTTGAGCTGGTTTTCCACCCGGATCACGCCCACAGTATTTCTGGCATCCTGTGCTGCCAGCTGTTTTGCTCCCAGATAATCCACTTTGCCCCGCAGTTTCACCACGCCATTGTTCACAGTGACATCGATATCATCGGACAGCACCCGTGGATCATATAAAAGCGCGTCTTCAACAGCCGCCTTGATCTTGTCATCTTCTTTGAGTATGTATTTTTCCTGGCGCAGGTCCCTGTCCCGGGCCCAGCGGTCCGCCTTGAGCAGGCTGGCATCCACCTCTTTTATGCCGATCATCCAGGCATGGTTTATGGCCCTGTCTTTTTCCGCTGCACTGCCCACAGTGCCTTTCAGGGTAACTTTTTTATTGTCCACTGACACCTGGATCAACTCCTGGTCCACCAGGGTATCCCAGCGCATGGCTTTTTTTATCTCAGCCTGAAATTCCTTGTCCGGCCGGGTGGTTTTATGATCAAACACAAGCAGGTTATCCACTTCCTTCACACCGCTGACGCTTTTGGCCACCCTTTCGGCCTGTGCTTTTTCCATATAGGAATTAACCATACCTTCAAGGGTCACCACCCCGTTATTGACACTTGTGTCAATTTCATATGATTCAGTGGCAGGGTCGCTTAACAATGCTTCCGTGACATCCGTATAAACGGCAGAATCACTTTTTACCGTTACCGGCTCCACCACAATCCGGTTGACCACCGAGCGCACCCCTTTTACCGTCTTGGCAATACTGACCGCTCTTTCTTTTGCCAGCAGGTTGTCCACGCTTCCGGACAGGGTAACCACGTTGTCCATGCATCCCACATCAATAAGATGAGCAGGCACTGCCTGGTCATCGGACAATTCTTTTTCCACCGCACTTTCGATGTTTTCATCCACAAGATCTGTTGCAGCGGTGGATATGCCGAAGGCCAAAAGGATAAAAACCACAGTCATTACGGAAAACCACAGGTTTTTATTCAGAATTTTTCTTGTCTTTGCCTGTGCCATTGAAATCTCCTTTCATTTTTTTGTTTAATAGAAACCGCAAGGTTCCGCCTTTGTGCAAATCTTTGGCAGGAGCCGTCTTCCATTTAATTATAAAGGATAATTTTTAGCGGAATTTTGCACAATACAGGAAAAAATGTAATTTGTACTGGCTGTTTATGTATCTGATATCTCGGCATTTTTCAGCGGTCGATCAAAAAAAAACAAAAAAAGCCAACCACCCTGCAGGAAACCATCTAAATTTTCATGCACACCAGACCTGATCAGTATACCCAGGACAATGCATTTTGGAAAAGCACTAATAGTGCCTTTGGACAAAAGAAATACAGGAAATCCCGGATATTCTTTTTTTGCAGATGCCCTAAAATAATATTCGGAACCTATAAAAACAGTGAGAACAGCGGTTGATTTTTTTGTACTTGTAAAAAATATTGTTATTAACCAATAAAATGCAGGGGGATTTTTGTTATGACAACCCAGGACCAACTGACAAAAGAGACGGTTGTGCAGGCCATGAAACACTATGACGGCCTTGATGCATCCAGCATTGAAGTAAACAAGGTACAGGGAATCATTTTTTTAAAAGGCACTGTCCGGGAAGAATTTGAAAAGGCGCTGGCAGAGCAGATTGCGTTTTCCCTGCCCGGTGTTGTGGAGGTGGTTAACAATTTATCCATTGAAAACAAAACAGCTGAAAAAATTTCCCAGGCATTTGATACGAAGATTGAGGTGATGATGCGGCTGAATTCCGTAGCCCATGTAAGGATTCTTGAACCTGAAGTAGATGTGGAAAACGGCACAGTAATCCTGCAGGGTATAGTGGATGCCTTCTGGAAAAGGGCCTACCTCGGCAATATTCTGGAATCGGAGTTTCCAGATATTTATGTGGAAAACCAGCTGACCGTGGTACCGGCCCAGGAAAGCAGTTTTCTGCCGGAAGAAAACCCTGTAAAAGAACCGGAAACCTTTCATCAGGCACGCGCAGGTTATCAGGCACGCACAGGTTTCCAAAAGAAAAGGCACCTGTAGATCCCGTTCAGGCGGGCTTTGAAAAAAAATCAACTACAGAGGTGTTGATCAGCCGGGGCCGGGCAGAACACAATGGTTTGTTTTCCCGGCCCCTGACTGACACTCACATATCAGGAAAGGTTTTCATAAATCCCCTTGTAATTCACATACAGATCATAAATCCGGCGCCGCAGTTCTTTTATTTCCAAGGAGAGTTCCGGATCAGCATCCCGGGGTTCACTTAAGGAATATAGGGCGTTGTTCAAATCATCTATAAGTTTTTCCGTGGAGATACACCATTCATCTGTACACACTTCAGCCATACCTTTGGCTTCTTTAAGATAATTTTCCACCAGATCCACGGAATTTTTCACTGCATTGAAATGCTGCATCCAGGCATTGTTTAATTGTGTCTGCACTTCATCTTTTGGCATTGGCATTTTTCTTCTCCTTTTTTGTTATTTTTGTCATTGATATGCATTGTTATGAGATATCACCGGTTTGTTTTTTAATAACGAAAAACAGCTGCCGCAGGGAACTGATCCGGCATTTGCGTACCGGGAACAGGAAAAACAGATGCCCCGTTTCCCATGGCATGGCAGACAGCTGTATTGAGCAGATCCTGGTCCTGTTTTTGTTTTTCCGCATGCAGGATCACGGTTCCCTGTTCAGGGGTAAATTCCCCCCATGCATGTTCATCTTCGGAAAAAATGAGATAACTTATCCGCCCTGCTGTGGATTCCTTGACAATCTGCTCAAGGTCATTTGCCGTTCTGCCGGTGCCTTTCAAATCATGGTATTGTTTTACCGCCCGGTCCAGCTCCTGCCGGGTCACAGGTGCGACAATCTTTGTACCGGCTGCATGCAGATCCTGTATTTTCTCTTCTTCCATGTTCCCTTTGATGCCTTCGTCTAAAAGATGGGGATAGCTGTTGGCGGTTTTATACAGCGGGTGAAGATACTCCACCCCTGCCAGAATCAATGGAATGTGTCCGGCACCCAGAAAATCGGTCAAATCATTGTCAATGGCTTGAAAATACCGGAGAATACGGGTTTTATCTTCGTCCGTATTTACCCCGTGGCCATGAAATGCCACAGATTTTTTGCCCGGTTTCTGGGGATCCGGACTCGCGGTATGAAACTGGAGCTGCTTTTCCTGCAGATCGAAGCGCAGGGCATCGGCCAGGCTTTCCGGAAGATTTTCCGGCCGGATTTCCCGACAGGTCTGCATGCTGCATTTAAAAAGCCGGCATTCATTCTGGCTGAGGGCCAGAATGTAAAAAAGCGTGTTATATACCACCAGGGGCAGCACCGGGGTCAGGTGAAACTGCTCTGCTGCCACCACCACTTCGGGAAATGTCCGGGGAAGGCGGTAGATACGCAGGAAGTCAGGGGATATAAACATGGCAAACCCCTCATTCTGGTGCTGCCAGAATGTGGTATCCTCCACCAGGCCCATGACCGGTTCTGTGTCTATTTCCGGGAACAGTTCCTGGATCTCTGCCAGGGCATTTTTAAACCGGGTGACGTTCTGCCAGGTTTTTTTTCCGCTTTTGTGGGTGGGCATATATACGGAAACACAAGGCCCGGTCTCAGGGGTGAGCAGGGCATCCAGATCGTTTCTGCTGAAGGCATCCGCTATATGCATATCACCGGGAATTACAAAATTTTCCATAAAGATCTTCTCCTTTGGGTTATTTTCTGCATAACAGAGGGCTATTCACATTTTAATGAAAATAGGCCAGAGAAGATCTGAACTCTTCGTCAATATCTCCGATTATTGATTTTATGCCTTTTTTTACCTTATCCATGTCCTCCTGCTGATCAATACGCTGCAAGGCATCAAGCTCTTTTTCCAGAGACTTGAGCGTGGTTTTGAGATTGTTGACTCTCTCCGTAGCCATTTTCTGCTCAACCGGGTCCGTCTGACTCTGTTTTTCAATGAATTTGTTCTCCAGCTGCTGTAATTTGTCTGCATATTCTTTCAGCCCCTTTTTTAATTCATTTTCAAGTTCCTGTTTGGTTGTCATTTTTTCCTCCTCTCATCATGGGTTTTTATATGCACCCAACACCATAGTAAAATCTTTGCTGCGGCCGTTCACACCACTTATCCATCATCACTTATCCAACATCTTTTTCATGGCCAGGGCATTCTGGGCTGCATAGCCCTGCTGATCATTGTCAAAATAGCAATATATCTGCCTGCCCTGATCCGCCCAGGTGGACATGGCACCCACCCACCCCGCCAAAGTCTTCTGGTCATAAGATCCCTGGTAGGCTTGTTCCGGGCCGTGAAGCCTTATGTACACAAAATCCGCAGTGAGTTTTCCGGGAGAAAGCTTTTTGTCAAGATGATACATACAGAAAGCCGCATTGTGGTCTTCCAGAATATTGTAAACTTTTTGATTGAACCAGGTTTCATCCCTGAATTCCATTGTGTACCTGGCACCGGAAGGCAGGGCCGCCAGAAAAGCATCCAGCCTGTCCGGGTTGCACTTCCAGCGCGGGGGCAGCTGAAAAAGCACAGGACCGCATTTTTTACCCAGCGCTTTTATGGATGCCATAAACCGGTCCACCGGTTCCCGGGGATCTTTGAGCTTTTTCATATGGGTGATGTAGCGGCTGGCCTTGACGGAAAAAATAAAATCATCCGGCACGGTGTCGTGCCATGCCTGCAGTGTTTCTTCTGCCGGCACCTGATAAAAGCTGTTGTTTATCTCCACCGTTGTAAAATGGCCCGCATAATAAGACAGCAGATCAGATGACGGCATTTTTCGGGGATAAAAAACATCTTTCCAGTGGTTGTAATTCCACCCTGAAGTTCCCACATGCATCTGTTTTCTGATCTGATCTTTCATTGTTCTCTCTGGTCATTCCTTTCCTGCCCGGCAGCAGCGTTGGTCAATTGCTGTAAAATCTGTTTTTATTCTTTCTTTTTTCCGACATACCTGCAATCAGGTGAATACTGTATTTTGGCACAGGGATACATGTAGAAGGCTGTCATGGTTTTATCCGGTTTTATTCTCTGCTTTTCTTTGGGCTGCCCTTTTTGCCGGTCTGAATATTTGCCATAGCAGCATGCGCTTCTACGGGGAGCTCCTGGTGGTGTCCTGTGAACGGACCGTCAGCGTCGGAGGGGGCCTGGTAAAAGATGCCGGGATGGTTTTCAACCAGAGGACGGGATGCCGCACTTCATTGTTCGTATGTAAACCGGCCCCCGCAGACCTCGGGCCGGGCAC
>DATFKQ010000076.1:0-5314 GCA_035268565.1 Desulfotignum sp.
CCCCCGTACGGGGCAGCAGGACAGATGACAGCATCATCAACACCTGTCCTGCTGCATTTTTAGGGCGCTCCCTGCACAGCCTCCTTGCCTTGCCCCATCACTTTTTGGCCTTGGTGAAAAAAGATTGCACAATGAAAAAAACTCTGTTATTCCTTTCGAATCAGTTGTCATAACTCATAATTCTTTTGGATGACTATTTGGCATAGGTGACAAAGAATATCAAAAACAATATTTTCAGCACCAGAGCAAAAACCAAAGCAAGAAAATTGGAGAATTGCACATGAATGTATCTGATTCGGTTCCTGCTGCTGCACCTGAAAGTGCAAAACAAGCAATTCCAAAAATACCCACCCACATCCGGGGACTGGATGCAATCCTTCACGGCGGTCTGCCAAAAGACCGTACCATACTGTTCAGCGGCGGGCCGGGAACAGGAAAGACGCTGTTGGCCATGGAATTTCTTTACCGCAGCGCCCTGGCCGGCGAACCCGGGTTGTTCATCTCCTTTGAGGAGCAGGCAGAGGATATACGCGCCAATGTTTTGTCCATCGGCCTGGACCCGGGCAATTTAGAAAAGGCCGGAAAAATGAAAGTCCTGCATTTTCAGATTCCCCACGGTGCTGTCCGGGCCGGGGATTTTAACATCCAGGGTTTGTTGACACTCATCAAAGGAAACCTCAATGCCCTGGGTGCAACAACGATTGTACTGGATGCCCTTGATGTGCTCATGCGGGTTTTCAATGATCCTGAACGTGAACGAGAAGAGATGTATATTCTCAATAGCTGGCTGCGGGAACAGTCTCTGACAGCAATCCTCACGGTTAAATCCATGGCCGGGAAAAAACCGTCTTATTCTTTTCTGGATTTTATGGCTGACTGCATCATCTCCCTGGACCAGAGAATAACGGAACAGGTCCGCACCAGAAGACTGAATGTGGTTAAATATCGGGGGTCCGGCTTTCTCAGCAATGAACACCCCTATGTTATTTCCCCCCATGGTGTTGTGCTGATGCCTGTTTCTGCGGTGTCACTGGAATTTCCAGCAGGTAAAAAACGTATCTCCACCGGAAATACTATTTTTGACAAGATTATCGGCGGTGGTTTTTTCCAGGGTGCCAGCATCCTTTTGGCAGGCCCCAGCGGTTCGGGTAAAACCACGCTGGCTGTAACTTTTACCAGGGCAGCCTGCAACCGGGGTGAGAAAACACTTTTCATCTCTTTTGAGGAGAGCCGGGAGGTATTGGTTTTTCGGTCAAAAAATATAGGCATCGATCTGCAGCAGGATGTGGATGCAGACCGTCTGCGTTTTCTTACCCTGCTTCCGGAAACTGCCGGGGTTGAACAACACCTGCTCTGGATCTCTGATGCAATCGATGCCTTTGGTCCGGACCATCTTGTTGTTGACACCATAAGCGCATGCAGGCGGATGGGTTCCCGAAGTGCGGTTTTTGATTTGCTTTTACGCCTGGTTGTTATCTGCAGACAAAAAGAAATAACCTGCCTGTATACGAACCAAATCGATGTGATGCCCGAAGTTACCCACATCAGCGGGCTTAAAATTTCTTCTGTGGTGGATACGTTGGCAGCCCTTTATTACCAGGATGACGGCACAAAAATTTGCCGCAGGCTTCTGGTGGTCAAGTCTCGGGGGTCCAACCATTCCATGAAATACCATCCCTTTGTTATCACCGGTCAGGGAATCGATATGGCATTTTCTGATAATAACGGTGAACAAATAAAAAACCAGGAGGGGTGAGAAAGATGTCTGCAAATACTTTTTCTGGCAATTTCAAAGACAAACAGTATAAGTTCATCTTGTTTGTCGCCGGGGATGAACCCAATTCCATGATGGCCAGACAGAACCTGGCCGACCTGTGTGAACAGGAACTCAAAGGCAGATCCCAGATTAAGATAGTGGATGTCATGGAGGATTTTGACAGTGCTGAAGCGCATAATATTCTTTTGACCCCCACCCTGCTGGTACAAAATTCCAGCCCCGACATAATGGTGATAGGCAATCTGAACAACCGCAAAAAAGTCAGGGCCGCTTTGCACCTGCCCCTGGAGTAAAAAAATGGCCGATACGAGAGAAGAGCTGCAAAAAAGACTGCAGGAAGCGGAAAATATTGTCGAGGCACTCAGAAGCCAAGAAGTCGATGCGGTGGTGACCAAAGGCAATGTGTCGCTTCTGCGGCTGCGGCAGACCGAGGAAAAACTGCGCAAGAGTGAAGAGCACCTTCGGATGGCGCTCCAAATCGGAGAGATCGGCACAAGATATCTGGATTTGCAGTCAGGAAAACTCGATATGTCAAAGAGGGCCAGACAGATCTATGGTCTGCCTTTGGAAGGAGAGGTGACTGTTGACCACATACTGAATAATGTCCATCCTGAGGACCGTCCTGAAATAAAAAAAATATTTTCAGGAGCTGAAAAGATTGCGGCAAAATTCGAAAATGAACACAGAGTGATTCATCCGGATGGTTCCGAACACTGGGTCAGCAGCCGGTGTGAATCTTTTTTAGATGCACAGGGCAAAAAGGGCTTCAATATCGGCATGGTTGTGGATATTACAGAAAAAAAGACGTATGAAAACCAGCTTGTCGCCTTTAACCAGACCCTGGAAAAAGAGGTGAAGCAGAGAACAAATCAAGTGGAATCACAGACAAAACATCTGCGCGCACTGGCCATCAGACTGACCCGGGTGGAACATGAAGAACGCAAAAGGCTGGCCAGGATTCTTCATGACCATGTGCAGCAGCTGCTTGTGGGAGCACGCATGCAGGTGGGGATGTTAAAACGCTGCAAAGAGACGGTACAAATGCACACCGTTGTTGAAACCATTGACAATACCCTGGGCCAGGCCATACAGACCTCGCGTTCCCTGGCCCTGGATCTTTGCCCTCCGGCTCTTCAGGAAGGCGGCCTGTGCGGGGGCCTGCGATGGCTTGCAACGCACATGCAGCAAGCCAATGAATTCACCATTCACCTCGATCTGGACGACCAGGCAGAGCCGGATGACAAAAATGTGAAAATCCTTTTGTTCGAATGTGCCCGGGAGCTGGTTCTCAATACAATAAAACATGCCGATGTTTTAGAAGCCCGGGTAAGCCTGAAAAAATCCGACGACACCTGCATTGCACTCAGTGTTCAGGACAAAGGCGCAGGGTTTGATCCAGATGCGCTTAAAGACCGGGTTGCCGAAGAAGCCACTTTTGGCTTGTTCAGCATTCAGCAACGGCTGACCCACATAGGCGGCAACGTAAAAATCGCCTCCCGGCCGGGTGCAGGCACCCGGACCACCTTGATCACCCCCTGCTGAGAATGTAACTGGGAATTGACATGGTATCCCTTGTTGTACCTGTATCAGGGTGGAGGTAATATAAAGGCCTGTCTGTCAGGAGGCCGCCATCTTCCGCTGAATCAGATCTGTAACCATGGCGCTGTCCCCGTTCAGGACCTGGTAATCCTCAATGGTAAACCTCTGCTCTGTGGTGTTGATCAACATGCTGTCTTTTTTGACTTTCACCTGTTTTCCAAAGGTAAAATCGCCTTGTACAGTAAAACACGTGCAGTTTTTCAAGGAAGGCACCCCTTTGGGGAAACGCTTTTCAAAATCATCAATGAATTTGTAATAAGCGGGATCCAGGTCAATATGAACACATTCTGATTTTTTTTCCGGGTTCGGTATCAGATGAAACCGGTCATCCAGGATATAGCGGTCGGAGCGGACATCCAGCAGATCATTGGTGTTTTTCACAGGGATGAAACGGTCCCTGGGCACGCAGATGGCCCCGGCCCTGTCAAAAACGGAAACAGCACTGCCCATGGCTGTTTCAAGCTGATAAACTTCTGGTGAATCCGGGTCCCGGGGATCCAGTGTTTTTTTGTTCCGGATCATGGGAAGTGTAATAATGCCGTTTTGCCGGTGTAAAACCTTCTGCAGGGCAGGCAGGTAAATCCAGATATTATTGGTGTTAAAATACCGGTGTTTTTCAATATCCTGGAAATCTTTCTGGTCCTGTTTCGGACACTGGGCGATTTCCCGCAGGATATAGCCGCCGGATGTCATTTTTGCCAGATGGCCCCCTTTTTTGTCATTCGGGGTGCGGGGTGAGGTTTCCATCATGAAACCCAACCGGTTTTCAATAAAATATCCCAGAATGGCAGGATCCACCACAGCACCCAGGTTATCAATATTGGACAAAAAAGCATATTCATATCCATTATCCAGCAGCTGGTCCAGCATGCCGCTGGTATACAGGGCGGTATATACATTTCCATGACCCGGCGGGCACCATTCAAAGGCCGGGTTTTCAGGATGCCGGGCAGGCCCGAGGGTGGCTGCATCGATCTTGGGGACCTTGTGCTGGAGAAATTCCTTGTCCAGGGGCCGGTTTTTCAGGGATGGATAGGCTTCCAAAGCCTTCAGAGTGGCCCTGGTTGTTGAAAAGCTGTTCATGAATACAACCGGCACGGGAGGATCCATTTTCCGGCACTGGGATACCGCGATATCCAGAAAAGAAAAAAAAGATTTCACTTTTAACAATCCTTTGGGCCGGTTCATGCCCATGCTGGTGCCCAGTCCGCCGTTTAATTTTATGGCAGCGGTTTTATGCAGGTACTGCCTGCCGGTCTTTTCATACTTTCCCGAAGTCAGCGAAGCAAAATCAGTGAGTGTATCCACCGGTTGAATACCGGCTTCAGGAATCAGTCCTTTTTCTTTGTTTATCAATTTTTCAAAATAGCTGCGGAAAATATGGATGGCCGGTGCGGGCATATTTTCCGCTTTCATTTTTTTTTCAAATGGTTTGAACTCGGCTTGATGTTTCATACTGTTTCCCCTCATTAATAACCCCGGTTGTATATTATATCTATATGTCTATCTGCGTTGTTTATACTGTAAAGCATTTTTGCCGGTAAGGCTGTTTTCAGGACCTTAAGGATAATTGACCGGGCCGCGATTCACAATGCAGGAAAAAATGCATTTGCCGTTGGCAATGTATGCATGAAGTCATG
This sequence comes from Desulfotignum sp., assembly GCA_035268565.1. Classification (GTDB taxonomy): domain Bacteria; phylum Desulfobacterota; class Desulfobacteria; order Desulfobacterales; family Desulfobacteraceae; genus Desulfotignum. Next base: position 5,017 of record DATFKQ010000076.1, read on the forward strand.
GGGGTTTAAACCCCGTTTATAAACAGGACGCTTATGGCCTTCCAGCCAAATGAAAAAGATCATCTCTGCCGGAAAAATCATAAAAAAAGAAAAAACGAATAACAATCCAGATGAGATGCCTTCTTTATTTATTGCATGGCAATTTCATCAAAAATGGGTACTTTTCCTGATTTTTTCCGCCACGCGTCCGGGTATATAAAAATATAGGATCCGGGCTGCGCAATGCCGCGGCCGGTTTTGCCATGGCAGATGAACAAAAAAGAAATTCAGGGGGTAATATGCCGGAACAGTCTTTTTT
>DATFKQ010000077.1:0-20945 GCA_035268565.1 Desulfotignum sp.
ACCATTGCCGGAAAGAGCAGATCTTCTTCTTTTCCGTGGTGGCATTTGTCCACAAAAATCTGGAAAAATTCCAGAATGCCTTCAAAATGCCCGGTGTCAAGGGTTTGATCTGATTTGAGGGAATCACATATTTTTCTCAAAATACGAAACATGATCTTTATTCCCTCGTGCTCATTTTTCAACTGGTCAATGGCTTTCATCCTGTTTTCCTTTCCATGCAAATCGTTTCACCCGGTTGCGCCCTGAAAAACCTGGGCCTGGTACAGGAATAAATCTGCCGAAGTGATCATTGCTGCATAAATGGATACCTGTAAAAGATCCCGGGTTGCAGCTGCCAGGCCCGCTATGCTGATTTGTGGTCAATTGGAAGATCTCCCGGGCCATCAGGACCGGAAAATGTCAATCTGCCTGAAAAAGCTGCGGGTTGATTACAGATGAGCCATCTCCCGGCTGTTTCCGGGTGCTGACTGATGTAAACGATAGAGAGCCGGCAATCACCACAGTTCAGGGAAAACGTAAATTAAAAATCAGCATTTTTCCTGCTCCAGTGCCTTTTTACCAATACATCCATTAAAAACGGCGGGCAAATAAATGTCAAGCATTGTTTTTTCCAAAAGCCCCCTGGAAAAAGGTGCGGGTAATTTCGGTCAGGAAAAAAATTTTCACAAAGCCTCATAATCTGGCAGCATGTCGGTGTGGTGGTGCCGGATCATTACAGATCTCTTTTTTCTGATTCAATCGGATGGATGGCAAAATCATGACCGCAGACGGTCATTATCCTGTCTGCGGTCATGCCCTGCAGGTCTGGCAGCGGTTATTTGCCGGCCATCATGGCGGCAATGTCTTCATCCACATCACCGGTGGGTTTGATATCAAAGTTTTTCACCAGGACATCGAGCACGGCCGGGGATACAAAAGCCGGCAGCGTGGGTCCCAGACGGATGCCCTTTATACCCAGGTGCAGCAGTGCCAGCAGCACGGCCACGGCTTTCTGCTCATACCAGCCGATATCAAAGGAGATGGGCAGGTCGTTGATGTGGTCTGCGCCGAAAACATCTTTGAGCTTCAGTGCGATGACCGCCAGAGAATAGGAGTCATTGCACTGTCCGGCATCCAGGACTCTGGGGATGCCGCCGATGTCGCCCAGATCCAGTTTGTTGTACCGGTATTTGGCGCATCCGGCTGTGAGAATCACCGTGTCTTTGGGCAGCTTTTTGGCCACTTCGGTGAAATATTCCCGGTTTTTCATGCGGCCGTCACACCCGGCCATGACAATGAACCGTTTGATGGCGCCGGATTTCACTGCGTCCACGACCTTGTCGGCCAGGGCCAGTACCTGGTTGTGGGCAAATCCGCCCACCAGGGTGCCGGTTTCGATTTCCCGGGGAGCCGGGCATTTTTTGGCGCATGCGATCACTTCGGAAAAATCCTTGGTCAGGCCCTCTTCCCTGTCAGGAATATGGGTGAGGCCGGGATAGGACACCACCCCTGTGGTAAAGATGCGGTCCTGGTAGGTATTTTTCTTTCTAATGGGAATGATGCAGTTGGTGGTCATGAGGATGGCGCCGTTAAAGGTTTCGAAATCCTCGTTCTGGTGCCACCAGGAGCCGCCGTAATTGCCCTTGAGATGATTATATTTCTTAAAGGCCGGGTAATAGTTGGCCGGCAGCATCTCGCCATGGGTGTAAACATCCACGCCTGTGCCTTCGGTCTGTTTAAGCAGTTCTTCCATGTCCTTGAGGTCATGGCCGGAGATGAGAATGCCGGGGTTGGCGCCCACCCCCAGGTTGACTTCAGTGATTTCCGGGTTGCCGTAGGCGCCGGTGTTGGCCTGGTCCAGGGCTGCCATAGTGTTTACAGAACATTCGCCGGCTTTCAACACCAGACCAACCATTTCGTCCACGGACAGATCCTCGGTGGTGGAGGCCAGGGCATTGAGGATGAAGTCATAGATCTCGTCTTTTTCCACCCCCAGGATGGCGGCATGATCAGCATAGGCGCAGATCCCTTTGACTCCGATAATGAGCAGTTCTCTCAGAGACCGGACATCCTCGTTTTCCGTGCACAGAACCCCCACTTGTCTGGCTTTTTCCTGGTATTCCGCCTCATTGTCCGAAAACCACAGGGCAGCGTCGGGCAGGGCACCGGGTACTTTGCCTTCCACCTGATCTTTGAAGGATTTTTTGAATTCCTGGGCTTTTTTGATCCATTTGACCAGGTTGTCATCATTGAAGTTCACGTTGGTGATGGTGGTGAAAAGGGCTTTGGTCACAAAACGACCTGCTTCCCTGGTGAGGTCCACGCCGGCGGCTTTGCCCTGTTTTGCCAGAACTGCTATGCCTTTGAGGTTGAAAATCAACAGGTCCTGGAGATTGGCAGTGGTTTCTTCTTTTCCGCATACGCCCTTTATTGTGCATCCGGTGTTTTTTGCGGTTTCCTGACATTGAAAACAAAACATGGTGTTGCCTCCTTGGCATTTGTTGCGTTCAGGTTGTTGTCTGTGTCAGCCGGTCATATAATATTTCCGGCCGGCTGCTGTTCATTTCAATGTCAAGATAGTACAGATGAAAAGCCAGTTCCTTGATATGGATCAATTTGTCCTTAGTATTTTTAAAAGACAGCTGCGGCCGTATCGTGGCCGCAGCTGTCAAAGCAAATTGTTCCATACTGCTGTCCGAGGATCTGCAGCACGGACAGCGGATCATGACCTTGCCATCATCAACCCATTTCCGCGGGATGCCGGGCAGATGTCACCGTAACAGCTATTTGGTGCTGTCACCGATCAAAGGCAGTTCTTTTTCCAGGGTGAAGTATACCAGGAATTTGGGTTCCAGGTTTTCATCCGTGTATCTGCGGCGTTTGATTTTACCCACCAGTTCCGGATTTTCTTCTTCTCTGACTTTTTTCAAAAACAGGCGCTTTCCCTTGTATCCGGGGCCGTTTTCAATGAAAAGAAAGGTGGCATGGGGATTGGATGTCAGGTTGTGGTGGGTCAGCCGGTCCCGCATGATAAAAGCCAGCTTATCCTCTTCCAGGAAATGGGGGCGGGCATAGATGGCAGCATCCACTTTGCCGCCGCTGTCAGCTGTGGCCAGAACGCCGGTACCTTTGGTATTTTCAAAATAAAATTTCAAAGCTTTCATGATCTCTCCTTGTCTCTGTTTTTAGTGCGTTTTTTGTGCCATATCAACAACCAACGTTACTTCAACAATAGTCATGACGGCCTGAAAGTAAAGGGTTCCATTGGCGATGGTGGATGACAAAAACTGATTATCCCTCAAAAAGGCCGGTTGCTGGTGCAGCGACCGGGCACTCAGTTGGAAATGCCGTAGAAACCCCAGAGCATGAACATGACCACCACCATGAAAAGAATGGTCATGCCGGTACCGGCCCGCACATAATCTTTAACCTGGTATCCACCGGGACGCATGATCAGGGCGTTGACCTGGTGGGTGGGCAGTACAAACGTGTTGGATGCGGCAATGGCTACCAGCATGGCAGCTGTCCTGGGATCGGCCTGGCACTGCACCGCCATGTTCATGGCCAGAGGAATCATGAGCACGGTGGCCCCGATATTGGAAACAAAAAGGGTAAACGCGGATGTCAAAGCACCCACCAGCAGAAACAGGGTGATCGGGGTTAAAAAATCGTGCAGCAGAAGGGTCAGTCCTGAGGCCAGAAATCCGGCAGCACCGGTTTTTTCAAAGGCAAGGCCCAGAGGGATAAGCCCGGCCAGCAAAAATACCGTCATCCAGTCCACGCTCTGGTAGGCTTCATCCAGCGTCATCACCCGGGTGAGCACCATGGAGACAGCCCCTGCCAGCAGAGAAATAGACAGCTGGATATTGAAGCCCAGGGCCATGACAAGGGCCAGGGCCAGACAGGCCAGCGCTTTGCCGGCATTTTCCGGATACAGGATTTCACCTTTGAGGTGCTCGGTAAATGCCAGCAGCGGCTTTTTTTTGAGCAGGTGAAATTTTTCCCATTCTCCGTGGAGAAGTACGGCATCTCCGGGCTGGATTTTTATTTCAGAAATATTTTCCAGAATAACCTGGTTCTGGCGATACAGGGCCAAAGGATTCACCCGCAGTTTTTTGCGGAATCCATACGCGTGAAAGGTCTTGCCCACCAGTTCAGACCTGGGCGTGACAATGGCTTCGGTGATGCCGGCATGGTCCATGGACAAGACCCCGGACAACTGGTTGAGTCCCGGCTGCAGCATCCATCCCATGTCCTGTGCCAGATCCCGGACATGTTCTTCATTGGCCACGATACCCACCACGTCATGGGGTTCAATGACATCAGCCCGCCCGGGTTCGGTGACCCGGTACCGGCCGCTGCGTTTGGAGATGCAGACCACAGTGGCATGGTATTTGGGCCGCAGTTCCAGTTCTTCCAGGCGCCGGGTATAAAAATCCGCGGGCACCGCCAGCTCAAAAACCTTGCTCACCTCCCGGCCATAGGTACACTCCAGATCATGATTCATCAGGTTGCAGGCATCTTCAGCAGGACCGGATTTAGGGAGTATCCAGCGGCCCAGTACAATAAAATAGACCAGCACCGCCAGTACCAGGGCAATGCCCACCGGGGCCACGGAAAAAAGGGAAAATGCTTCATAGGGCTTATGGGAGACCAGTTCCGGGTTGGCGGCCCACCAGGATCCTGCCAGGTCATTGAGCAGGATCAGGGGACTGGATCCCACCAGGGTGATGCATCCGCCGATCACAGCAGCATACCCCATGGGGATAAGTACTTGGGAAATGGGAACATTCAGTTGCCGGCACATGCGGTTGACAGCCGGTAAAAACAGGGCCGCAGCCCCGATATTCTGCATGAAACTGGAAATAAGGGCCACTGTGCCCGCCACCAGGGTCATCATCCGTTTCCGGCTTTTGCCGGACATTTTTATGATCTGTGCCGCCACCTGGTTCATCACCCCGGTCTTGTCCAGGCCGTGTCCAATAATGATCACCGCAATGATGGACACCACGGCATTGGAGCTCAATCCGCTGATGGCCTGGGCCGGGGTAACCAGTCCTGCCAGAGGCAGTCCCACCATGACCAGCAGTCCCACCATATCCACCCGCACCAGTTCAGCTGCAAACATGACTATGACACAGACAAGAAATCCATAAACCCCAAGCATTTGCGGTGTCAACCCCGGGGGCAGGGCAGAGAGCAGATCAAAAGGCATCTAGTCTTCCATGTCTGTTTCCATGAAATTGAACCAGTAACCGTTGTTGGAGGCAAAATCCAGTTCAATCTGGACCACTTCCACATGGCGCTGTTCAATATCATAAAATTTTTCCAGGATATCCCGAACAGGGCCTTTTTGGGTTTTCTGGATAGCGTCGTGGTAAAACCGGCTGGTTTCTATTTCCAGGGACAGGGCGGCATTCAATACCCGTTTCAGATCCCCCAGTATATTTTTGGGAATCTTATCGGCCATTGCCTGGATCTTTTCCAGGTCCCGGGCCGGCAGGGGGATGGCTGTGACCGGTTTTCCCACAGTCAGATCTTTTTGTTCTTTCAGCGTGGTCAGGCTGTGTTCTAAAAATGCCACATGGCTTTGTTCATCATCTGCCAATGCCTTGAACAGGGACTTGGCCTGGTCGTCGTCAATGTTTTCCACAGCAGAGCGGTAAAGGTCCCGGATTTTTTTTTCATACACCAGGGCTGTGCTGAAAATCTCTTCAGATGTCATTTTTTTCTCCATTTCCTAAGATTCTTTGGGCATGGGTGAATATGGCAAAATTGGTCCGCCTGACAAATCCCACCAGGGTGATGCCCATTTCCCGGGCCAGCAGAATACTCTGGTGGGTAGGCGCGCCCCTGGATGCCAGAATGGGGATTTTCAGCCGCCTGGCCTTGTGCAGAATTTCAGATGATATCCGGCCGGTGCAGGCCAGCATGACGTCGGTGCAGTCTGTTTTTTCCAGCAGCAGGGTGCCCAGCACCTTGTCCACTGCATTGTGCCGGCCGATATCATCGATAAAAAAATCCGGAATCCGGCCCCTGATGCTGGCAGCAGCGGAATGCACCCCCCCGGTTATGGAATGCAGGTCTGAACACCGCTGGAGCCAGCCTACCACCTGGATGATATCTTTGCCGTGTATCTGCAATTGGCTGTCAATGGGATGGCGGGAGGAAAGCTCCATCATGGAGGTGTACATCACCCCTTTGCCGCATCCTGAGGTATACACCCGCTGCCCCAGCAGATCCGGATCAATGAATTCTTTGACCTGGATGTCTGCCCGCCATTTTTTTTCGTCCAGAGAAAAAGATGCGATATCATCTGGTGACGACACCAATCCGGAGGTAAACAGAAAACCGTATGCATAGGCTTTCAGATGGGAAGGGGTGCACATGAGGGTGGCGATTTCCCGGTCATTGACCAGAAACGTCAATGGCACCTCGGCTGCCACATGGGTGTCTTCTTCTGTCAGCTGTCCGTTTTTGTAACGGGCGATGGTATAGGGAACCATTTCCGCCAGTGGGGTGTCATCATCCATCTTGGGTCCTTTTCGGCCCCGGGCCGCCGGTTGCATTGCGTCAGGATACTTTGATACTGTTATACCATCGGTTACAGGAATTTTAAAGACTTACAGGGATTATTTTGCCCTGTTCTTTTGCCCGAAGGCAGCAGAACAGGGCAGCAGGATAGCGGATACCGAAAAAAGATCAGTCCATCGGGCTGCAGTCAGCTGTTGTCTGGGGATCACAATCCATGGTCAAAGCAGGGGCGGGCATCAGTTCTTTTTTGCAAAACGGGCAGAAGGCGGTGGCCATATTGTTGTCATCCATAATGGATTCTGGTTTAAAAGAGATTTCAAACCGTGTTGACCCGGGATAGCTGCAATGCTCATGGGTACATATATATTTTGTCTGCATTTTCGTAACACTCCTTGTTTTAAATTTGGCTGATCATAACACCAATCTAAAAAAAAATCAATTGGTTCTGTAAAGATCTTATGACAGATCCGTGTTAGCCCAGGGTAAGGATCCTGACAGAAAATGGTTAATGCATGAAAAAAAATGTATGGTTCATCCTTTGATCACAGCCAGCGGCAGCAGCCTGGCCACCATGTGTGAAATGCCCGCACCATGGACCACTTTCACCACTTCAGATACATCTTTATAGGCTTCAGGCATCTCTTCAGACAAAGTAGACCGCCCAGTGGATCTCACCAGAATACCTTTTTTCCCCAGCTCCTGGCGGATGGATCTGCCTTTGCCTCTTTTTTTGGCGGCTTTGCGGCTCAGCAGGCGGCCGGCACCGTGACAGGTGGACCCGAAGGTTTCGGTCATGGCCGTATCTGTACCGCACAGCACATAGGATGCCCTGCCCATATCCCCGGGGGTGAGAATGGGCTGGCCCACTTTTTTAAATTTTTCAGGGACGCCGGCAAGTCCAGGTCCCAGGGCACGGGTAGCCCCCTTGCGCACCACGCATACCACCTGTTTTTTGCCGTCAACCATATGGGTTTCTTTTTTGGCGATATTGTGGCAGACATCATAGAGCAGGTGCATGTGCAGGCTGCGGGGGCTGATGGACAGAGTTTCCATAAACACCTGCCGCGCCCGGTGCAGCATAATCTGTCGGTTGGCCCAGGCATAATTGGCAGCACATGCCATGGCGCTTAGATACTGCTGTCCCTGCTCAGACTGGATCATGGCACAGGCCAGCTGCCGGTCCGGCAGGTGCAGGCCCATTGCGGCCACACTTTTTTTCATGGCTGCCAGATGGTCGTCACACACCTGGTACCCCAGTCCCCTGGAGCCGGAATGCACCATCATTGTGATCTGCCCCGGGAACAATCCGAAAACCTGTGCCGCTTGGGCATCAAAAATCTCATCCACCACCCCGATTTCCATAAAATGGTTGCCTGATCCCAGGGTGCCCAGCTGGTTTTTTCCCCGTTCCAGGGCCCGGGGGCTCAGCAGCTCCGGGTCTGCCTGCTCCAGACACCCGTTTTCCTCGGTATGTGCAACATCGGAATCCCGGCCAAACCCCTGGGCCACTGCCCAGGCACTGCCCTGTTTCAACACTTTTTTCAGGTCTGCGGCACAAAGGCGGACAGTGCCGCTGGAGCCCACCCCTGCGGGAACCGCCTGAAAAAGCGCATCAGCCAGTTCGGGAAGATGGGAGAGGATGTCGTTTTTTGTCAAACCAGTGGTGGCCAGGCGCACCCCGCAGTTGATGTCATATCCCACCCCGCCCGGAGATATCACCCCGGTGTTCCAGTCAAATGCGGCCACTCCGCCGATGGGAAATCCATATCCCAGGTGAATGTCGGGCATGGCCATGGCTGCCTTGACAATACCCGGCAGGGTGGCCACGTTGGCCACCTGCTGCACACTGCCGTCTTTTTCTATGACCCTGCGCCCGGCTGCACTGGTGTAAATGATTCCCGGTACCCTCATGTCACCGGTCTTTGGAATCTGCCACCTGTATGGATCTATCTTTTCAAGCTGCAAAGGGTTTTTCCTTTGTGTGTTGGATGGTTTTCATATGGTGATGATTATATCCTGGGTGCTCCTGAAGCAATGTATGCCGCATTAAAGAACATCTGATTCAGACCGGTTCCGGGTGCCTGCGCTGGATATTGAGTTTGCGCATTCTGGATGCAAATGTGGAGCGGTTGAGGCCGGAGGCTCTGGCAGCCCAGGTGACATTCCAGTTGTGTTTTTCCAATAGTGCATTTACATATGCTTTTTCAAGGCCGGGCCAGGTCATGACAGACAGATCCGCCAGATAATCACTGGTACCCCGGTCATGGTTTAAGTGACCGGCATTACCCTGGGTCATGGCTGCGGCCATTCTGATATGTGCCGGCAGGTGAACAGCCTCTATGGTATCATCAGGTGTGGTCACCAGCAGATAACGGATCAGGTTCTCCAGTTCCCGGACATTGCCCGGCCATGCATAGGCCACCAGGTGCTGCATGGCGCCCGGGGCTATTTTTTTTTCCGGTGTGCCGGCTGTCAGGGATTCTTTTGAAAGAAAATGCCTGACCAGCAAAGGGATGTCTTCGCGCCGGCTGCGCAGGGGCGGCAGTTCCACCGGCAGTACAGACAGCCGGTAATACAGGTCCTGGCGGAAGCGGTTCTCGGCAATCATCTGTTTGATATCCTTGTTGGTGGCAGCCACGATTCTTACATCAATATATCGTACACTGGTTTCTCCCAGGGGTTTTATTTCATTTTTCTGCAGCACCCTGAGCAGGCCGGCCTGCACATTCATGGGCATGTCACCGATTTCATCCAGAAATACCGTACCTTTGTCACCTGCTTCAAACAGACCGGCCTTGTCCCGGACCGCACCGGTGAATGCCCCTTTTTTATATCCGAACAATTCACTTTCCAGAAGGGTTTCCGGTATTGCCGAGCAGTTTTGGACCAGGAAGGGCATTTTTTTGCGGGGACTCAATTTATGGATCTGCTCTGCCACCAGTTCCTTTCCTGTGCCGCTTTCTCCGGTGACCAGCACGTGAAATTCCGTGCCTGCATAACTTTTGACCAGATCCATACTCTGTTTGAATTCCGGGCTCTGGCCGATGATAAACGGTTCCTGCCTGATGCGGGACAAAGCGGTTTTCAGGTGGCGGGCCTTGTTTCTTTCAGTGGAAAATAAAATGGCATTGCTCAGGGCGATAGAGCAGATATCCACCAGGTTCTGTAAATGGGCCAGGTATTCCTTGTCCAGGTTAAGCTGTGTTTTGCCCGGGCTGGTGTCGATGATCTGGACCACACCATAAACTTTCCTGTCATGTAGAAACAAAGGAAAACACAGGATCTGGCTGCTTTTCACAGGGAAACTGTTTTCCACCTCCTTGAAATGGCGGCGGTCGCTTTGGGTTTCCGCCACGGTCATCTGCCGGTTTTCCATCACCCATCCCACAATACTGGGCTGGCGGCTGTCCAGAACCACCCCCCGGATGTTTTCGCTTTCATCCCCGGCTGCCTCTATACAGACATAGGATTTTTTCTGCCTGATCCAGATGGAGCCCCTCCTGACATTCTGAATTTCCAGCAGGGAATTGAGAAATTTTTTCTGGAGAGCCTGGGGATCCAGTTCTTTGAAGAGCGCATAATCAGTTGGCTGCATAATTTCTCCTGGCAATAATGAAATATAACTATTTAAATTAAATAATAATAATGGGTGTTAAATAAAACCATTGACCATTGGTGTATTTTGTATTTTGATAAAAATATATCGAATAATATCAATAATATCAAATATTATTTACAGGGATTGGCATAAATAATGAATTGATCAGGTTTAGACAATACCCCATTACCGGTATGATCCGGAAGCAAAGGAGCTGCCATGGAAAAAAAAATGTTGGAAAAAAAAATTCGGATTGACCGCCTTGATATCGCCAAACTCACCTGTCCGGACTGCAGACGCAAAAAGATACTGCAGATGTCGGGGCATAAATTTACCAGAAAGCACATCAGGCTTACATACCGCTGCCCCTGCGGATACAGCGGTTCCGCTGTTCTGGAGAAACGCTCTGACACCCTTCCGGACATCGGTCTGGCAGGCACTTTTATCTCCTCGGACACAACCCGTTGTTCCGGCAGGATGACCATTAAAAGACTGAACAGCGAGGGGATTGCCTTTAAAACCAATATTGAACAGAAAATCACCCCCGGTCTGATCCTGAACCTGGAATTTGTGCTGGATGATGCCAAACAGTCCATTGTCAAAAAAACAGTAAAGGTGCTGGTCCGAAACGGCAAATACCTCAGTGCAAAATTCACATCCAGAGAACATTATGACAACCTGGGCCCGTACCTGTTTTTCAACAAATTGTATGTCTAACCCGCGCCGCCATCACATCAGGGAATAGGGGTCCACATCTATGCCGATGGCAGTGTTTTTGATTTTGCGGATATCCGGATGCTGCTGCATGGTGCGGACCAGGAGGCTGATCCGGTTAAAAGAGGTGCCTTTGATCAGCAGCTGCCACCGGAATCTGGAGGAAATCCGCTGGATGGGCGCTTCAATGGGTCCCAGAATTTCCACTCCAGATGGCGTGTCCTTATCGTCGCAGCCCAGCAGAAATGCCAGCATGTCCGCCACCTGGCGGGCATGCTGTGCTGTTTTGTCCTTGTCCCTGCCGGAAATCTTCACCTGGATGATGCGGGCAAAGGGCGGATATTTCAGCGCTTTTCTAAAAGGGATTTCATGGTTGAAAAACTCTATATAATCCTGGCGCCTGGATGCTTCAATGGTAAAATGATCCGGCGTATAGGTCTGCATGATAACCGTGCCCGGTGCATCACCCCTGCCGGCACGGCCCGCCACCTGGGCCAGCAGCTGAAACGTGCGTTCTCCTGCTCTGAAATCCGGCAGGTTCATGGATAAATCTGCGCAGATCACCCCCACCAGGGTAATGGCGGGAAAATCATGTCCTTTTGCCAGCATCTGGGTTCCCACGATAATATCCACGGTTCTGTTGCGGATGCTTTTCAACAGGGAAAGGGCACTGCCTTTTTTTGTGGTGGTGTCCTGGTCCATGCGCGCCAGCCTGGCATCGGGAAACATGGTTTTGAGCATGGTTTCAATTTTTTCCGTACCAAAGCCGAAATTCCGGATCTTTTTTTTCCCGCAGGCCGGACAGGCGGTGTTTTCCGGAAGGCAGAACCCGCATAAATGGCATTTGTAAAGGTTTTGTCCCAGATGAAAGGTCATGGTCACATCGCAGTACCGGCAGTGCAGGGGTTTGTCACAGGCGTTGCAGGCCGGAAACGAGGCAAATCCCCGGCGGTTTAAGAAAATCAATGCCTGGTTGCCTTTTTCCAGACAGCTCCGGATGGCACGGGCCAGTTCCGGGGTGATAATCCGTTCCACAGCTTTGGCTTCCTTGTATTTTCGCAGGTCCACCAGGGTAATCTGGGGCAGGGGGCTCTTGTTCACCCGGTGGTGCAGGGTGAGCTGCTGAAACCGGCCGGACCGCACATTGTGAAAGCTTTGCACCGACGGGGTGGCAGATCCCAGCACCACCGGACAGCCGGCCATCCTGGCCCGGACCACTGCCAGATCCCGGGCATTGTACCGCAGCCCTGTCTCCTGTTTATAGGATCCGTCATGTTCCTCATCCACGATAATGATGCCGGGCTTTTCAACAGGGGCAAACACGGCAGACCGGGCACCGATGACAATGGAAACCCTGCCTGTTGCGATCCTGCGCCACTGGTCCAGGCGTTCCCCATGGGTGAGCATGGAATGGATCACAGCGATTTTTTCCCCGAATCTGGCCCGGAACCGCCGTTCGGTCTGGGATATCAGCGCGATTTCCGGGACCAGCACAACAGCGGATCTGCCCTGGCTTACCGCGTCAGCTGCCAGGCGCATATACACCTCGGTCTTGCCGGAACTGGTGACCCCGGAAAGCAGATAGGGCACAAACCCTTTTTCCCGGTTTGTGCGCACCGTGTCCACCACCTGTGCCTGTTCCGGTGTCAGTTCCGGGGGGACGTCCGGCTCCACCGGATCTCCGAGCGGATCTCTGAATACCCGGCGCTGGGTAATGGTCACCAGTTTGTCTGCCTCCAGGAATTTAAGCAGGTTCGGTGCTGTGGGTACCCGGCTTTTCAAGGCGCTCAGGGAGATCTCTTTTTTCCGGGCCACAATGGCCAGGATCTGCAGCCGTTTCCGGGACAGTTTTTGAGCGGGATCAGGAAAAAATGGGCCGGAACTGATGAATTTTTCCCGGCGTACGGAAGCGGCCTCTTTTTTCAGCACCGCAAAAACAGATATCAGGCCCCGGGCTTCCATCTTCCGGATCACAGAACGCACCGACACGCTGTTGACAGTCTGGATCACCTGGTTGCGGCCTGCTCCCTGTTTTTTATCGGTCATCTCAATGATTTTTGCCTCTACCGGGGTTAAGCTGCCCTTCTCCAGCGCTGTTTTTCCTTGTGTGGTTGCAAACAGGCAGGCCACATCCCTGCGGTCCAGACCGGCCGGCAACGCCGCCTTTATGGTTTCTCCCAAAGGATGGATGTAATAATGGGCCACCCATTTGAAAAAGGCAATTTCGTTTTCCGGAAACAAAGGATGGTCATCCAGGACATCCAGAATGTTTTTGGCAGTATATCCCCTGCTGTCCTGTCTGCCGGCCAGGATATAACCGGTTACCCTGCGCCGGCCAAAGGGCACCAGTACGCGCATACCCGGCATACAGCTGTCTGCCAGAAAATCGGGCACCGCATATACAAAGCTCTGGTTCACCGGCAGGGTGACGGCAACATCCATGTAGGGCCATTTGGTCATGGGCCTAATTGTGCACAAAAACACAATTATTGCAATATCAGAACTAATGGTCTTGACGGAATACCCGGATTCTAATAATTATGACAGGATTTATTTTCCGGGTATAAACCATTACATAAAAAAGGAGAGGTCATGACCGTTTTTGTGGGGGACCACCCCCTTATCAGGCACAAACTGGGACTCATGCGCCAGAAAGATATCAGCACCAAGGATTTCAGGGAATTGTCATCCGAGGTTGCCAGGCTGTTGACCTATGAAGCCACCAAAAACCTTGATACGGAAAAAAAAGTGGTGGAGGGCTGGGCCGGCAAAGTGGAAATTGAAAAAATAAAAGGCAAGAAGATTACCATTGTACCGATTCTCAGGGCAGGACTTGGCATGATGGACGGGGTTCTGGACATGATTCCCTCTGCCAGGGTGAGCGTGGTGGGATTCTACAGGGATGAAAAAACCCTCACACCGGTGCAGTATTATGTGAAAACAGCTTCTGCCATGGAAGAGCGGATGGCCCTGATCCTTGATCCCATGCTGGCCACCGGCGGTACCCTCATTGCCACCATTGACCTGCTCAAACAGGCCGGGTGTAAAACAATCAAGGGCCTGTTTCTGGTGGCAGCACCGGAAGGCCTTGCCAGGGTGAAGGAAAAACATCCGGATGTGGAGATCTATACCGCCTCCGTGGATGAACGCCTCAATGATGTCGGCTATATCCTGCCCGGCTTAGGTGATGCAGGAGACAAAATCTTCGGCACCAAATAGCGGCCATGCCCTGTCAGGCGCAACGGAAATTTTAATAATCCGGCTGGCTGGCCGGTTATTTCATATGCATGCTGCAAAATTAACCCTAAATAAATAGAAAGAGAGAAATACCTATGTCTGTATCCGATCCTTCATCCACTGAATATCATTTTCAGGTGAAAGACTGTTTTTTAGGTGCACAGATGCTGTTCGTGGCCTTCGGGGCCCTGGTGCTGGTGCCGCTGCTCACCGGACTGGATCCCAATGTGGCCCTTTTCACCGCAGGTCTGGGCACCATTGTTTTCCAGGTGATCACCCGGGGCAAGGTACCGGTGTTTCTGGCATCTTCCTTTGCCTTTATCGCCCCCATCATCTACGGGGTCCAGACCTGGGGGATTGCCGGCACCATGTGCGGCCTGGCTGCAGCCGGGGTTCTGTATATTATTTTAAGTCTGCTGGTGCGGTGGCGGGGCGGAGATGTGATCCGCCAGGTGCTGCCCCCGGTGGTCACCGGTCCGGTCATCATGGTCATAGGTTTGATCCTGGCCCCGGTGGCCGTGCACATGGCCATGGGTAAAACCGGAGACGGCGCAGCTGTGCTGTTCCCCCAGACCCAGGCTATGATCGTGGGCCTGTCTGCGCTGGCCACCACCATCCTGGTGTCCATTCTGGGCAGAGGCATCCTGCGGCTGATCCCCATACTTTGCGGCATCGGGGTGGGGTATGTACTGTCTTTGTTTTTCGGGTTTGTGGATTTTTCCCCTTTGTTTACCGCTGCCTGGTTCTCCGTGCCCGCCTTTGTGCTGCCGGAATGGAACCTGTCCGCTATATTTTACATTGTTCCCATTGCCATTGCCCCGGCCATTGAGCATTTCGGAGATGTGGTGGCAGTATCAGGGGTCACGGGAAAAGATTATCTCAAGGATCCGGGCATTAAAAACACCATGCTCGGCGATGGTGTGGCCACCAGCATCGCCTCTTTTCTGGGGGGACCCCCCAATACCACCTATTCAGAAGTCACCGGTGCTGTGGCACTGACAAAAGTGTTCAACCCGGCTGTCATGACCTGGGCTGCCATCGCAGCCATGCTCCTGGCATTTGTGGGCAAGCTGGGGGCATTGCTTCAGACCATCCCCGCACCGGTCATGGGCGGTATCATGCTCCTGCTCTTTGGTGCCATCATGGTGGTGGGTCTCAATACCCTGGTTCGTTCCGGAGATGATCTCATGGAGGCCAGAAACCTTGCCATTGTTGCCTTGATTCTGATTTTCGGCATCGGCGGCATGAGCTTTTCCGCGGGCCAGTTCCAGCTCCAGGGCATCGGGCTGGCGGGCATCCTCGGGGTGTTCCTCAATATGGTGCTGCCCAGATCCCGGCGCGAAACATAAACAGCAGCACCTTGGCAGGCTTCCGGCCTCCCGGGCAGAGCCAGTGCCGCAAACTGGTGGAACATACCGGTCAGCCAGGTCAGCCAGGACCAGGGTATATTTTCTGCGTGCGGTGACCCCGGAGGATGGCCGATGATATAGAATAAAAGAGGGAGGGAAAATGGCCGGTTCAGTATCTGTGAAAGAACGGTTTCATTATGGGTGGATCATTGTTTTTACAGGCACCCTGGTATTGTTTTCATGCCTGGGGCTGGGGCGGTTTGCCCTGGGCATGCTGCTTCCCTCCATGGGCATTTCTCTGGATCTTTCCTATTCCCAGATGGGCCTGATCGGTACCGGCAATTTTACCGGATATATGGTTTCAGTGGTGCTGGCCGGTATCATGGCCCGGGCCTTTGGCGCAAAAAACACCATTGCCGCAGGCCTTTTCCTTGTGGGGCTGTCCATTCTGCTGGTGAGCCGCTCCAATGGTTTCTGGCAGGTTCTGATCCTGTATGCCCTCACCGGCATGGGGTCCGGCCTGGCCAATGTGCCCATGATGGGTCTGGTTTCCCACTGGTTCAAAAAAGACACCCGGGGCAAAGCCGCCGGCACCATGCTGTCAGGCAACGGCATTGCCATTGTGTTTTCAGGCCTGCTGATTCCCTGGATAAACGCAGGCCTGGGGCCGGAAGGCTGGCGCACCGGCTGGCTGGTTATCGGCATCGCATCTGTGTGTATCGCGGTGGTTGCTGCCCTGCTCCTGAAAAACAATCCTGAAGAGCTTGGTTTGGCCCCCATGGGAAAAACTGATCCAGAACCAGCTCCTGTTTTGAAAAACGATAAAAAGGTTCCCGACACAACCGCTTCCCAAAATGCCTCCAAATGGACGATGATCCACCTGGGCTGCATCTATGCTTTTTTCGGGGCCACCTATGTGGTGTATGCCACCTTTATTGTGACCTCTCTGGTGGATGAAAGGGGGTTCGGGGAAGGCACTGCCGGAACGTTCTGGGCCGTGGTGGGGGCATTGTCCATATTTTCCGGCCCGTTGTTCGGCGGACTGTCTGACAGGCTGGGCCGCAAAATCACCATTATTGTGGTGTATTTTCTGTTCACCATTTCTTATGCCCTGGCTGCAGCTGCCCATTCAGAGGTATTCCTGTATGTTTCCATCGGGATTTTCGGCCTGGCGGTGTGGAGCATTCCCACCATCATGTCAGCGGCAGTAGGCGATTATATGGGCCCCCAGAATGCGGTGAAGGCATTCGGGTTCATTACCTTGTTTTTCGGGGCCGGACAGATTGCCGGTCCGGCCATGGCAGGGTTTCTGGCAGACAGCTTCGGCAGCTTTTCCCCGGCATTTTATCTGTGTGCATTCCTCACTGCCTGCGGCGCCGTTCTGACCGGTTTCCTCAGGCCAGGGGGCAGAAGTTAGTCAAACAGTTTGAAAAGGGCCTGGGTACCGTCACTGTCGCACCCTTTTTCCGCAAGTCTGTGGTAGAGCTTCTTTGCCAGGTCCAGCCCGGGCGTTTCCAGGTCCAGAGACCGGGCGGAATCAGCTGCAATGGTCATGTCCTTGATAAAGTGCTTGACATAGAACCCCGGGGCAAAATCCTGGTGGATCATTCTGGGGCCCAGGTTGTTGAGGGACCAGGAGCCGGCTGCGCCCTGGCCGATACTTGCCAGCACGGTTTCAGGATCCAGCCCGGCCCGCTTTGCATAGGCCAGGGCCTCACATACCCCCACCATGCCGGCGGCTATGGCGATCTGATTGGCCATTTTGGTGTGCTGGCCTGATCCGGCCGGACCCTGGTATACAATGTTTTTGCCCAGTATTTCCAGCAGGGGAAGGGCTGCGTTGAAAGCAGGTGCATCTCCGCCCGCCATGATGGACAAAGTGGCATTGCGGGCCCCCAGGTCACCGCCCGACACCGGGGCATCCAGCACATGGATCCCTTTTTTTTGTCCTTCCTTGTAAAGGGTCCGGGCCAAAGCAGGGTCTGATGTGGTCATATCAATGGCCAGGGTGCCGGCAGCCGCATTTTCCAGAATGCCGTCCGGTCCCAGATAAATCTGTTCCACATCAGCCGGATACCCCACAATGGAAATAATGACATCTGATTCTTTGGCCAGATCCCCTGCAGATGCGGCCCATGCAGCCCCCTTTTCCAGGAGGTCCGCCGCCTTTGAACGGGTCCGGGTATATACGCAGAGGGCATAGCCTTTTTTCAGGAGATGGCCGGCCATGCTGCTGCCCATGACCCCTGAACCGATGAATCCGATACGCGTTTTCCCGGGTGTGACGTTTTGTACATTTTTCATAAGAAAATTCCTGTATCCTGTGGTTTGGAGATATATCCGGCATCTGTCAAGCTGGTATTCACTTTACCAGGGTTTCCCGGGTAAGGCAATACAGCAAGGCAATGCACACAAGGCACAGACTGCACAATCCGAATGCCAGGTGAAAGGCGGGCAGGGTCAAAGACGCGCCAGGGAAAAATCGGGCCATCACATGGCCCATGCCCTGCAGAAATACAGCCACCCCGGCCATGGTGAAAAAATTGATCCCGGTCATGGCCATACCGGCGTTGGACCGGGGCACCTGTTCTTTGATATGGGCGTACATGACCTGGCCGGATCCTGAAGCCAGGCCGAATAAAAAAAATACCAGATATACCACCCACACACCGGTGTCCGGAGAAAGCCGGTTCATTCCCAGCAGCAGCCCCACCATGCAGAAGATGCCGGGAATGATGATCTTTTTCCGGGATGCCACCAGGGAATCAGACAGCCACCCGCACAAGGGACACCCCAGGATCAGGCCGATGCTCATCAGAAAAAGGATATTGCCCGCCGTGACCGGGGACAATTCCAGGACATGGATGAGAAACGGTCCTGCCCACAGGGCCTGGACAGCCGCATAGATACCGTAACGGCAGAAGGTGGCCGCCGAGATGATCCAGTAGTCTTTTTCATGAAACAATGCCCAGGCACGGCCCAGGGTCTCGGAAACACTTGGCCGGGTATCGGTTCCGTCTGCCGGATCCCCGCTCGTGTCATCAGAACCACCGATACCGCCTTTCCCGTATGCACCGCCTTTACTGCAGCCATTTTCTGCTGCTGCCCTGCCTGTAATGTTACCAGTCCCTGCTGTATCCGCCTTTGGCCGGTCTTTGATTACCGCCAGAAACACCAGGGCCAGGACAAAAGTAAACCCTGCAATGATAAGAAAGCTGTGGCGCCACCCCACCAGGCTGACCATGAGCACCAGGGGGGTGGCTGCGGCAATGTTTCCCAGGGTACCCAGGGACACCACCACAGCGGAAAGCGTGGCAAACTGCCGGGGTTCAAACCAGACCGTGAGCAGCTTCAATGCCCCCATGAAATTGCATGCCATGCCGATACCCAGCAGAACCCGGCCGAATGTCAGCCAGCCCGGAGTGGTGCCCAGGGCAAAGATAACGGCACCGATCACCGACAAAAGCGTCAGCGCGGTCATGGCGATTCTGGATCCCACAGTGTCCAGAAAGATACCCACCGGGATCTGCATGACGGCAAAGGCATAGAAAAACGCGGCAGATATCCGGCTTAGATCCAGGGCGTTCAACCCCATCTCCTGCATCAGATCCGGGGAGATCACTGCCACCGAGGCCCGGTAGAACTGGGACATGGCAAACATGACCGCCGCAAGGATGACAGTGGTGAAAAGCCAGGTGCGTGAATGGTTCATAAATTCGATCTCATTTTTTGAAAAATTTTGCCCTGACTATTTCATTGCATAGGCTTTGTCATGAGCTCCGACCGTTAAAAAAATTATGGTATTGTCAGGAAAATCTTCACAAAAGCAGTATTCGCATTGAGGGATATGGATGCATTCCTCACAGATTACAAATATGATCCGAAAGTTTCTATCGACACGAAAACTTCTGCAACCCTTCAAATTCAGTTTTCCATTCTTGTCTGAAAGGAATTCAGTGTGAAAATAGGGGTCAAGAATGATACGTTCCACGCAACGTTTGATTTGTTTTTTATTGGATAGATATCGTTTGAGATTTTTGATAAATTGTTTTTCATATTTCGCAAGATATTCTCGCGGTTCAGTCATCCCATACCTCTTCATGGGAAAATAGTTCGATTTTGTGATTTTTTTTCCGTTGGGCAATTTCTTGTAAATCTTTGTAAAGAGGCATGTCTGCTTCCAAGGAAAATATATTTGTATTTTCCCTGGCAATATTCAAAAGTTCTTCCCGAATAATTCTTCGTATCAATGGTTCTAAAATCTCCTGAAGCTCATCAGATCCAACCATTCGATTTTGTGGTATATCCATTTTTCCTCCTGACCGTTCAACTGTTGAATTTTTATTATATTCATGCATTTCAGGGATGTAAAGTGAAATATATTACGCTCCGGCAAGGCGGCAGGCCAAAATGCTTTTTTCTGAATCCCACATTTTCCTGGCGGTTTACAAATCAAAACATAAGTTGTAAGAAGCAGGTGGATGATAAACAGATACAACAGGGAAAAAGACAGTATGAAGCAGATAGATTTGAGAAGCGACACCGTGACCCGGCCCACACCACAGATGCTGGAGGCCATGATGAATGCCCCGGTGGGAGATGATGTGTACGGCGAAGACCCCACCGTGAACCAGCTGGAACAGACCGCGGCCGAAATGACGGGCATGGCGGCCGGCCTGTTCTGCGCCTCCGGCACCCAGACCAACCTGGTGGCCCTGCTGAGCCACTGCCAGCGGGGGGAGGAATATATTGTGGGCCAGACCGCCCACACCTATAAATATGAAGCCGGCGGCGGGGCGGTCCTGGGCAGTATCCAGCCCCAGCCCCTGGATTTTGCGCCGGACGGCACCCTGGACCTTTCCACGGTCGAGCGGTTCATCAAGCCGGATGATTTTCATTTTGCCAGAACCCGGCTGTTCTGCCTGGAAAACACCCAGGCCGGCAAGGTTTTGTCCATGGCCTATCTCAAAGAAGCCCGTTCCCTGGCAGACCGCCATGGCCTTGGATTTCACCTGGACGGTGCCCGGGTGTTCAATGCCGCCGTGAAACTGGGAATCCACGTCAAAGAGATCACCACCCTGTTTGATTCCGTGTCCTGCTGCCTGTCCAAGGGGCTGGGCACGCCGGTGGGATCGGTGCTGTGCGGACCAAAGGATTTCATTGCCCGGGCCAGGCGGTGGCGCAAAATGGTGGGGGGCGGCATGCGCCAGGCAGGCATTCTGGCGGCAGCCGGTTTGTATGCCCTGTCCCACAACATCGACCGGCTGGCAGACGACCATGCCAACGCAGCCCGCCTGGCCGATGGCCTTTCCGGCATCGATGCCATCCACATTGATGAAAAAGCGCGCCAGACCAATATGGTGCTGGCAGACATTGACGCGGACATGCAGGCCCTTGTGAAACACCTGGCAGAACGGAAGATCCGCATCAGCCCGGGCAGCCCCGTGCGCCTGGTGACCCACCTGGATATCGATGCAGAGGATATTGACCGGGCCGTGGCAGGGTTCAGATCGTTTTTCTAAGGAGCCGTGGGG
>DATFKQ010000078.1:0-52015 GCA_035268565.1 Desulfotignum sp.
CGGCCACAACGGCCGCATGGGCGGTTACGGACGTGGCTGCTGGTAGTCAAACCATTTCTAAAGGAATGAGACAGCCGGATTTGAACCGGCTGTCTCACCCTGAACCTGAGAAAAGGAGAATTGATCATGTGGGGTTGTAACTATGGACCTGTGTCAGGCGGTTGGTGGGGCACTTTTCTGCCGGGAAGTATATTTTCTATGCTGTTATGGGGCTTGGTAATATTATTGATAGTATTTCTTGCTGTCCGGATTTTCAAATCCTTGACGCGTGAGCCGCAGTGGGCAGCACAGGACCGGTTTGACTCAGAGGCGATCTTGAAGGCACGATTTGCAAAAGGAGAGATTACAAAGGAAGAATTTCTCAAAATGAGACAAACGCTCTCCAGTTCATAAAAGATGGAAATCTAAAGTACCCCTGTTGGGCAATGCCGGTGACAAGCCGAACAATAACCTAAATAAGTTTCTTAGATTTCCATCTTTCGGCACTGACACAGGCGGATCTTGTTTGACATGCTGAAACAATAAAAATTTTTGCTTTCTCAATTTGATGGGACATATCAGTCCCATTACCTGGGAAAATGTGATGCTGAATGGAAAATTTTTTTTCAATCCTTGATCCAGGTCAAGGAACGGTTATGAACTTTCTATTATGGTGGAGCACAGGTCAAAGAAATAACCGGGTATCCGGCAGCGGTTGCCTGAAACAGCATCCAAAAGGAGCAACGTCATGAAAAAGAAAGAGATTTCCCGCCGAAATTTTTTAAAGAACAGTACCCTGGCTGTCACCGGGAGTGCCTTGATCCCCGCATTTTTGAGAGTCCCGTCCGCATTTTCCGCCCCTGCAAACAAGACCAAAATGTTCTGCTACCAGTGTGAACAAACCATGGGAGGCAGAGGATGTACGGTCATGGGCGTGTGCGGCAAGACCCCGGAGGTAGCAGCGCTCCAGGATCTGCTGGTACATTCCCTCAAAGGGCTTGCCATTGCGAGTGTTGCGGGCAGAAAAATCAATATTTCCGACAATGCCACGGACCGGTTTACCTGTGAGGCCATGTTTGCCACCCTCACCAATGTGGAATTTGACCCCTATCGTCTCGAAGATCTGCTCCATCAATCCATTGCCCTGCGGAATAAAATGATCCAGCGGGTCCATGCTGCCGGCGGGAAAATTGCGTCCACCAGCGATGCCCTCACCCTGAAACTCAAACCCTCTCTGGAAGGCATGGTCAAACAGGCGGATGCCTACGGCCTGATGTCAGATCCGGATGTGGACCCGGATATCCGGTCTTTGCAGCACATGCTGCTTTTCGGCATCAAGGGCATGGCCGCCTATACCGATCATGCAGCGGAATTTGGCCAGGAAGATGAGACCAGCTACGAATTTGTACACCGGGGGCTGGCATCCCTGGAGGACAAGACCCTGGGTATGAACGAGCTGTTGGGTCTGGTACTGGAATGCGGTGAGAAAAACCTGCGGGCCATGGAACTGCTCAATATCGGTAACACCGAAGCGTATGGCCATCCTGTGCCCACCAAGGTACCCCTGGGTGCCAAAAAAGGCAAGGCCATCCTGGTGTCCGGCCATGACTTGATCGATCTGGAAGCAGTGCTCAAAGCCAGTGAGGGCAAAGGGATCTATGTCTACACCCATGGTGAGATGCTTCCCACCCACGGTTATCCGAAACTCAAGGAGCGGTTTTCCCATTTCTACGGCCATTACGGCACAGCCTGGCAGAACCAGAAAAAAGAGTTTGACGAATTCCCCGGTGCCGTTCTCATGACCACCAACTGCATCCAGAAACCCAAACAGACCTACAAGCAGAACATCTTCACCACCGGTACCGTGGGATGGCCAGGGGTTGCCCATGTGAACAAAAACAACCTCAAGCCGTTGATCGACCGTGCCCTGGAACTGCCCGGATACACTGAAGACAAACCGGACATGGAAGTCCTTGTGGGATTTGGTCATGATGCAGTTCTGGGGGTTGCCGACAAGATTGTTTCCGGTGTCAAGGACGGGTCCATCGGACATTTCTTTCTGGTGGGCGGCTGCGATGGCGTAAAAAAATCCCGTAACTACTACACCGAATTTGTGGAAAAAACACCGGACAACAGCATTGTGTTGACCCTGGCCTGCGGCAAGTTCAAGTTCTTTAAAAAGCAGCTGGGCGACATCAACGGCATCCCACGGCTTCTGGATGTTGGCCAGTGCAACGACGCCCATTCCGCCGTGCTTATCGCCGTGGCACTGACCAAAGCTTTTGATACGGATGTCAACGGGCTGCCGTTGTCCTTTATTTTGTCCTGGTACGAACAGAAGGCCGTGGCCATTCTGCTGAGTCTGCTGCACCTGGGCATCAAGGATATTTATATCGGCCCCTCTCTGCCGGCTTTTATAAGCCCCAATGTTCTGGATGTGCTGGTGAAAAATTACAATTTGACCCCCATCAGCACCCCGGATCAGGACCTGAATAAAATCCTGGGATAGCCTGCCTTGAATAAATAAACACAGGATTTTCAGGTCTGACAGCAAGCCCCCCGGCCAAACCGCCGGGGGGCTTTTTGATGAACCGCTTGACAGAATGTGACCGGTAAATCACAATTCGTTACTGAAGCATTGCCGCATAAACCCCCAAAGAGGCATTATGAAACAGATCATTTACAGACTGGGAAAGATCCTGCTGGTCCTGGTGCCGGTGGCTGCGGCCCTGGCTGTGACCATTTATCTTGTGGCCCACAAACCCGGCCCGTTACAAAAACAGACAACCGAAGCTGTCCAGACCCTGCGGGTCATCCCGGCCCCGGTGGTGGACCTGATTCCCCGGGCCGAAGGATACGGGGTTGCGGAACCGGTGCAGGTGTGGGAAGCAGTTGCTGAAGTCAAGGGCCGGGTGACCGCCACCCATCCCAACCTGCAGCCCGGGCAGTTGATAAAAAAAGACAGCATGCTGGTCCGGATCGATCCCGCTGAATACCGCCTGGCAGTATCCCGCCTGGAGGCCGCGATCGCAGAAACCCGGGCAAAACTCGCAGAACTGGACCAGAATGAAGCAAACACCCGGCAAATTGTTGCTATTGAAACACAGTCCCTGGCCCTGTCTCAAAAAATGCTGGAACGAAAACAGCAGGTGGTTGCGCGTAATGCCGTATCCCAGGATGCGGTGGACCGGGAAGAAAAAAGCTTTCTGGCCCAGAAACAGGCCTTGCAGCAGCGTAAAAATACCCTGGCCTTGATCCCCTCCCAGCGGAAAGCGCTGCACGCAGCCCTTGACCTGCACCAGGCCGATCTGAAACAGGCACAGATCGACCTTGCAAAAACACAGATCCATGCCCCGTTTGACTGCCGGCTGGCAGATGTGTCCATTGAGCCCGGCCAGTTTGTGAGGGCAGGGCAGGCGCTTTTCCAGGCCCATGGCATCGCGGCCACCCAGATCAATGCCCGGTTCCGCATGGAAACACTGCGCAACCTGCTGGGGGAGAGAACCAGGGAACTGCTGCAGCCGGGCCTGGAAACCGATATTTTCACACAGGTGTTTGCCGGCATCACAGCCGTGGTCACTCTCCAGAACACGGACTGGTCTGTTACCTGGGAGGCGCGCATCGACCGGCTCCGGGAATCGATGACCGCCGCCACCCGGGAAATACAGATGATAGCCGTGGTGGACCGGCCCTATGAAGATGCGATCCCGGGTGAACGTCCGCCCCTGATACCGGGCATGTTCTGCCATGTGGCACTGACCGCCCCGGCCCGGCCCGGACAGGTGGTGCTGCCCCGGACCGCTGTCCACGACAATTCCGTATACCTGGTGGGTCCGGAAAACCGGATGGAGAAAAAACCTGTGACCGTGGATTTTGCCCAGTCTGAGTTTGTGGTGATTGCCTCGGGCCTGTCCGGCAACGAGAGCGTGGTGGTATCAGATCCCGCGTTTGCCATTACCGGCATGAAAGTACAGCCAATCATGGATGATGATTTGCTTCAGCGCCTGGAACAACTGGCACAGGCAAAAGGTGCCACACCATGATCCGATTTTTTGCCGGTCACCCTACAGGGGCCAACCTGCTGATGCTGGTATTTCTCATTGCCGGTGCCCTGAGTTTGCCCAATATCCTGAAAGAAACCCAGCCGGACTTTGCTCCCACTGAAGTGGAAATCCGCATTATATACCCCGGAGCCACGGCCCGGGAGGTGGAAGAGGTGATCTGCCAGAGGGTGGAAAACGCCATTGACGGGATCAATTATGTCAAAGAGATCCGGGCCGATGCCAGGGAAAACCTGGCTGCCATTGTGGTTGAAATGGCTGCTGCCGGCGATATTCAGACCTTTATTCGGGATATTGAAACCGGCATCGATGCCATTGATGATTTTCCCAAAGAGGTGGAACCACCGGTGATACAGGAACTGGGCAAAACCGATCCTGTGCTGTCGGTGCTGGTATCCGGCCCCATGGACCTGCCGGATCTCAAAGCCTATTGTGAAGATCTCAAAGACCGGCTCCAGGAAGCCGGGGTGGCCCTGGTGACCATCCAGGGTTTTTCCGATCACCAGCTGCGGATTTCGCTGTCCGATGCCGCACTGCGGAAAATCGGCCTGACAGCTGCCCGGGTAGCGGAACAGATCGCAGCCAAAAACAAAGATATCCCCCTTGGCCTTCTGGAAACCCGGGAAAGGGATATCCTGCTGCGGCTTGTGGACCAGCGCCGCACCGGGGCGTCCCTGGAAAACCTGGTGATCCTGGCCACACCCGAAGGCGGAGAAATCCGCCTCAAAGACATCGCCACCGTGACAGACCTGTTTGAATTTCCCGAAGAAAAAATCATGATGAACGGACAGCCCCAGGCCCTTCTGGCCATAGAAAAATCCAAGACCCAGGATGCCCTCAAGGTGGCACAAAAAGCCAAAGCGCTTATTTCTCAAGAGCGGAGCCGGTTTCCCCGGGTGACCCTGACCCTCACCCAGGACCAGACACAGATTCTCACAGACCGCCTGAACATGCTGGTGAAAAATGGAATCCAGGGGATTTTGCTGGTGTTTGCCTTCATGTGGCTGTTCTTCAACATTCGGATCTCCTTCTGGGTGGTGATGGGACTGCCGGTTTCCTTTCTCGGGGCCTTTATCCTGGTGCCCCACCTGGGGCTGAGCATCAACATGTTCACCATGGTGGGCATGCTCATGGCCATCGGCCTGCTCATGGATGATGCCATTGTGCTGGCGGAAAACATCATGACACACCGCCAGAAAGGCAAACCAGCCCTGGCTGCGGCCGTGGACGGTGTTAAAGAGGTGGGGGCCGGGGTGATCTCCTCGTTTATCACCACCATCTGCATCCTGGGACCCCTGGCCTTTATCGGGGGCCAGATCGGCCGGGTCCTCAAGGTGGTGCCCATGATGCTGATTCTGGTACTGGCCGTCAGTCTCATCGAAGCGTTCTGGATCCTTCCCCGGCATATGAACCATGCCATGCACCAGTTTGACCTGAACCAGCCCAACCGGTTCCGCAAGGGATTTGACCGGTTTTTTGACTGGGTGCGCACCCGGGTTCTGGGACGGTGCATCCGCGTGCTGCTCACCTTCCGGTATCTGGTGGCAACCGTGGTGATGGGTCTGCTGATTTTGTCCGTGGGCATGGTGGCATCCGGAAAAATCAAGTT
Organism: Desulfotignum sp.; assembly: GCA_035268565.1. GTDB lineage: Bacteria > Desulfobacterota > Desulfobacteria > Desulfobacterales > Desulfobacteraceae > Desulfotignum. The sequence continues at coordinate 5,650 of DATFKQ010000078.1, forward strand.
CCAGGGATTTCCGGACCTGGAAGGGGATCTGGTCACAGCCCAGCTGCTGATGCCCCAGGGAACCCCGCTGTCTTTTACCGAAGACACCGTGGCCCGGATCCTTGATGCCCTGGCCCGCACCAATACGCAGTTTTCTTCTGCACAGCCCGATGGCCGGAACCTGGTGGAAAATGCATATGTCCAGTACAGCGTCAATGCTGAGGCCTTTGAAAACGGTCCCCATGTGGCCACCATCACAGTGGACCTGCTCACGGCGGAAAAAAGATCCGGCACCATCGCGGCGTACCTGGCTGCCTGGCGCAAAGAAATCGGTGATCTGCCTGATGTGGTCAGCCTGACCCTGAGCGAACCCGGATTTGGCCCGGGCGGGCGGCCCATTGAGATCCGCCTGCGCGGCAGGGATCTGGACCGGCTGAAACAGGCGGTCACAGACCTGAAAACCTGGTTCAACCAGTTTGAGGGGGTGGTGAACCTGTCTGATGACCTGCGGCCGGGCAAACCGGAGCTGCGCATGCAGATCAGGCCCGGGGCCCACGGCATGGGATTCGATGCTGCCGGGGTGGGGCAGCAGCTGCGGGCCGCGTTCCAGGGTATTGCCGCCGATGAGATCCAGAAGGGGGCGGAAGCCTATGAAATAGATGTCCGGATGGCAGACATGGACAAAAACAGCCTGCACCAGCTGGAAAACTTCCACCTGACCAGCCCGGACGGCACCCGGGTGCCCCTGCCAGCCGTGGTGACCTGGAAAATGGAACGGGACTGGGCCAGGATCGCCCGGTTCAACGGTATGCGGGCCGTGACCCTGAGAGGGGATATGGACACGCGCCTGGCCAACACCAGGGAATTGATGGCACGGTTCAACAACACCTGGCGCCCGGAATTTGCCGGCAGGTATCCGGATATCCAGTTGACCATTGCCGGATCTTTGGAAGAAACCACCACAACCCAAAAATCGATGTTCCGGTCCATGATGATTGGATTTATCGGCATTTTCGTTCTGTTGAGTTTTCAGTTCAGAACCTTTACCGAACCTGTCATCGTGATGCTGGCCATTCCGTTTTCCCTGATCGGTGTTATCTGGGGCCACGGCCTGATGGGGGTGCCCATATCCATGCCCAGCCTCCTGGGATTTATTGCTTTAGGGGGCATTGTGGTGAATGATTCCATATTACTTGTGCTGTTTTTAAAAGATGCCAGAAAACAGGGAAAATCCATATATGATGCTGCAGTCCGGGCCAGCCAGGACCGGTTCCGAGCTGTGCTGCTCACCTCAACCACCACCATTGCAGGGCTTTTGCCCCTGCTGTTTGAAAAAAGCCTCCAGGCCCAGATACTGGTGCCACTGGTCATCAGTACCTCGTTCGGCCTGATGGCCAGCACCACCATGGTGCTGCTGGTTATTCCCTGCATGTACATGATTCTGGGCGATCTGGGCATAGTGGAAAACATCTCTGTTGATCCGGATGCCCGGCCTGATGAAAAATACGTATCCTAAAAAACAGAAAACAACCCGAACAACCTGAGGGAGGAGCCATGAAATTCAGTGCGTTGAATGAATGCAGACAGACCATTTCTGATGAAGACATTGTCGTGGCCATGAAAAAAAATTCCCGGATACCTGGACATCACCCCGTCTGATTTCATGGAAATCTACCGGGTGGCCTACGACCATGCCCTGCACCGGTTGAAACATGCCATCACAGCGGAGCAGATCATGTCAAGACAGGTGATAACGGTTGCGGAAACCGCTATGAGCGGAATACCACTTGCCCCGTTTGTTTCAATTCTGGTCTATCTTCGCCTTTCGCCTCGGCCTTGGGAATGGTGAGGGTCGTCACCCATCCATCACCGGGAATCGTCTCAATGGTCATCCTGCCGCCAAGAGACCGGACCCGCTCATCAATACTGAAAAGTCCGTATCCCGGTTCGATTCCCCGGCGTGCGAGCACCTGGTCAAGGTCATCACCCTTTCCTGAGTCCGCAACTTTCACAACGATCCAGCCGTCTTTTTCACTTATGTTTAACTGGGCCGTCAATGCCCCTGAGTGTTTGACCACATTGAACAGCAGTTCCTTCAACGCCTGATACAAAAAGGATGCCACTGAATACGAATCTGGTTCGGCATCGGGGCTATGGTTCAGTTCCAGATCCAGCCCGTAGTTTTCCCGCATTTCATTGACCAATCTCTCCAGACATATCAGCAGTCCTCTGCTTCGGAGGCCCGGCGGGTTGAGGTCGTGGCAAAGCTTGCGGCTTTTCTGAATCAACTCCTTCAATATATCCCTGCAGCGAAGAATCGATATGTCTGATTTTCTCCGCCCTCCCTCCATCGAGCGCATCATTTCGATCATCATCTTCAGGGCTGTCAGGTCTTGTTGAATATCGTCGTGCAGCAGCCCTGCAATCCTCTCACGTTCCCTGCCCTCGGCTTCAATCAATGCCAGCGTAAGGGACTGCAGTTGCCGAGATCGTTTTTCCGCCTTTGCGGTACGTTCGGCCACTTTTTGTTCCAAAGTCTGGTTCAGAGTTTGCAGTGCCTCTTCGGCTTTTTTCCGTTTAGTAATATCCTCCACCACCCCCACGATTTCGTTGTCCTCTCCTTTCGGGTGTCTGCGAAGTGATGCGCTAGCTCTGACCCAGGCCGTAGTTCCATCCTTTCTAAGGTAGCGTTTCTCATAAAAAAATGCAGGAATCTCTCCGGCTATTAAGCGCCGCAATGCTTCCAGATTCTTCCCGAGGTCGTTCGGATGGGTCAGTTGTTGAAAGTTGAAGCTGGATTGAAGCAGTTCCTGCTCCGAATAGCCGGTAATGCGGCAGTAGGCATCATTGACATGCAAAAAACACCCTTCCAGATCGGCAATGACCATACCCACCGGCGCATAGGCAAATGCATCTTGGAATTGGGCCTTGTTTTCCTGTAACGCTTCTTCAGCCAGCTTACGTTCGGTGACTTCCACTGTGGTATTTAAAACACCTTTTATGGAACCCTTTTCATCTCGAACAGGACTATAACAATAGTCAAAGTAAGCCTGGTCTGGTTTCCCGAAGCGAAGGAGCGTAAATGGAGCATCCTTGTAATAGCAGGCTTCCCCCTGAAGGGCCTGGTATATTTTAGGTTTGATGATTTCTACCGCCTCCGGCCATACTTCAAAAAATGATCGGCCAAGCGCTTCGGGCTTTGTGCCGAGAAGTGGACGGTAAGCGTCGTTATATGCGCAAACAGTGTGATTAGTACCCCAGAAAAGGATGGCAGGAAAAAGGTTGGCTAAAAGTGAATTTACATGGTGCTGTAAGCTCTGAGGCCAATTTTCAAGAGATCCAACTGGTGTTTGTGACCAGTCAAATTTTCTGATTTTCATCGCCATCTCGGAGTTATCAAAAATAATAGATTTCATAATCGCTTAGAATTGTGCATAACTTATCCAATCATTGATTTCACCAAATACATGTAATTTTGCAACCATCATTCCTCAACCAATTGACTATATCAAGTTTTGGATAATGATGATATCATAAATTTATTCAGCCTCATAAAATTTATGCTGGATAATTAAATCTCGAGCAGTCTGCTATGTTCACAAAGAAACGACATCCCCTTCAGTTGGTCACGACAACAATGTCAATCCGATCTGCGAATTTCACAAAGAATTTCATCCGTAGAACCGTCTTTCATACAGTAAGCAGAAGCCCCGGCCTGTATCATCTGATCTGCCCGATCTTGTTTGTCATGCATGGAGAGAACGACGATGCGAACGCTGGGAAACTCGGAACGAATAATTCGGGTAGCCTGAATACCGTCCATCTTCGGCATGTTGATGTCCATCAGTATCACTTCGGGATGAAGTTGCCGGGCCTTCTCAACCGCCTCCTGGCCGTCACCTGCTTCCCCCACCACTTCAATATCGGAATGAAAGCTCAGCAGTGCGGAAATTCCCTGGCGGACAACCGTATGGTCGTCCACAATAAGGGTTCTGATTTTTTCTTTGCCTGTTTTGATGATTTTTTCTTCAGCCTTTATTTCCAGGATGATCTCACCTTCTGTTTTTTCCTTTGCATACTAATGGTATCTACAATTTATAGCAATATATGTGCCAAAAAATGAAAAATGCCAGGAAGCTTTATTGACAGTATTTTTAATCGGAAACAGGAAATGGTGCCTATAACAAAGGTTACAAAAAAAAGAAATTATTTACCCCATTTCTATTACATTTTTTTCACAACGAGGTAGACCCCGGCCACAGTCACAGCAATGGCGGCCACGGACAGAATACTCAGTGATTCTCCAAACAGGACCCATGCTTCAGCAGCCGCCATCGGTGGGACCAGGTAAAAATAGCTGGCCACTTTGGCAGTCTCCCCCTCCCGGATCATATACATCAGCAACAGGATGGCTGAAACTGACAGGGCGCACACCAGCCATGCCAGAGACAGGACCAGCTGCATGGTCCAGACAGCTGTGCGTGATTCAAATGACCAGGCCATTAATGCCATCAAAATCAGCATACCGATATACTGCCAGAAGGATCCCGCAATCAGATTGCATCCTTTGCCCACCTGTTTTTGATAAACCGTACCGATGGATATACCGAAAAGGGCAGCCATGGCAGCCAGTACAGAAGGCCCGTTCAGATTTATATGTTCATGCTGATGGGTGCTCCACAAAACCAGGGTTACGCCGCCCAGCCCCAGCGCCAGTCCGAACCACTGGATTGTCCGCAGCCTCGCACCCAGGGCTGCCCGTCCGAGCAATGCAGTCAGGACCGGCTGTACTCCCACCACCATGGCGGTGATGCCGGCGGGCATCCCCCATTTAATTGCGGCAAACACACCGCCAAGATAGGTGCCGTGAACCAGAAAGCCCGTCACCATCTGTTGCCCGGCCTGCCTGGGAGTCAATGCCTGCACCCGGAACGCCAGGCACAGCAGAAGAAAAACAGCAACAGTAACCGCTGCTCGGATGAACAAGAGATAAAAGGGTTCAATAAAGGGCAGTGCATATTTGGCTGCAATAAATCCGGTACTCCACAAAAATACAAACATGAACGGAATCAGATCTGTTAACCGGACAGCCATGGTCCCCCGCTTCTATTAGGTTGCTGTAAAAGGATTCCTTTAAAATTTCTATTTGATATCATCTGATTGAGCAGGTTTGCAATGAAAGGTAGAAAAATAAGCAGACTGCGGTTCCGCTTGCGACAAAACAGACCTTTTTCAGGGATCCACCTGGGACGCAATTATTCATACCAGGTCAAAATTTCGTTCAAGGGTTCCCGGTCAGGTTTAAAATTATTCTCGGGGGCCTTTTCATCCGCATATCCAAGGGATATGGCCAGCAGGACTTCTTTTTCTGCGGAAATATTTAACACATCTTTAATATCACCGCCATATTCAGTAATGAGTCCGATGGGACAGGTGGAAAGACCTTTTTGTTCAGCAGCAAGCAACAGATAGGACACAGACAATCCTACATCCAGGTATCGCAATTTAGGAAAAATTTTATCCATCACAACAATAATGACGACGGGGGCACCATAAAAAGAACAGCTTCCCTCTTCAATGAACTGATTAAACGGGATATTCAGTTTTTCAATCTGGGGTTTCATCACGTTCAAAGCCTTTCGGCTTCGATTTGAAAATTTTTCTGGTAACGGTTCTGAAGTACCGGGCCCGCAAGTGGCATTTTTCAGAGCATGAATTTTTTTAAGACGGCGGATCAGGCGATCCTTTTCTTCACCATACGTGACAACATATTCCCAGGGCTGAAGGTTTATGGCTGAAGGAGCCATCCCTGCACACCGGATCACATGTTCAACATCGGCACGCAAGACAGGCTTTTCCAGATAGTTTCTTGCGCTTTTCCTTTGCTTCATTAATTGTTGGATTTCCATCATGAACCACTTTTAAAGGTTTGATTTGGTTTTTCAGCAATCAGGCAAGCTTTTGACGTGGAATTGTCTCGACCCAGGCTTCGCCCCTGAATATTTCATAAAGCGCTTTTGAAAGTTCTTCCATTTGGGCAGAATCTTTTGTTTCGATGACAAGGTCAACATCATCCAGAACCTTTAATTTACCATATTGCGTAAAAATTTCAACCGCCTTATAAACATCTACAGTAAGCCATCCATTCATACGCGTTAGAAGCTCATCCCCCTTTAAAGGGCCTTCAATAGTCAGGTCCACCTGGCGATCCTTTGCTTCCCAGCCAATCTGTGCCTGTTTTTTAATTATGGGGCGCACAGGATCATGCATGGCAGCACACTTAAACCAGAGCATTGCTCTTTCCATAGACTGATACCTCAAAATTAATTTAGGGTTAGCGTCATTTATTGACCTTGCATCTTAAATAATTTGCATCTATTTATGATTTTAAATCGAAAAATGCGTGTTTTGACCGGCGATCTGCCGGCCCTTTTTGGATTTTTTCCCATTTCTTCAGCCATTTTCCATCCTTCCCCATGGATAATGCAGCAGTACTTGCATATTGCAAACAGGTTGCGTGTCAGCCGGATGAAAAGCATAGCACATTTTTTGTAAAAAAACATATTCCTTGACGGATTGTACCGGCCTTGGGTAAAATTTTTCTTTTTTGAAATGCTGAGGATTATGAATAACCGCTGATGCCGCTTTAACCGGGGAAAATATTTCCGGCGTTGTCCTCTGCCGCCCCTTGCTATAAGTGTGAACCCCGAAAAGGAGAAAAAATATGTCTGAACCGATAGAAATCCTTCGTGGCGTTGTACATCCCTGGTATTGCGATGCATTTGGACATATGAATGTTCGCTGGTACACCCATTTTTTTGATGATGCCGGATTTCATATATGGCCACTGTACTGGGGAAGTCACAAAAAAATGCTGGACGAATTTGGCATTCATACGGTGGTAGCCTCAGCAACAATACAATTTCAAAAAGAGCTGGTAACAGGAGATTTGATTTTAGTGGATTGTCTACTAACCCGTATTGGCCGAAAAAGCTGCACTTTTATTGAGCGAATGCTGCATGTAGACACCAGGGAAGTACATGCCACCTACGAAACTGTGGAGGTTTTCTTTAACCCGCAAACACGCAAATCAACAGAAATACCAGCCGTAATCAAGCAGGCTCTTGATTCTGCATAACTGCCGTTTTTTTTAACCTCTTGCTTTCTCCTTAAAATCATTATCAAGAGAACTTCTTTTTCACCCGCCAGCACTTCAAGGCGGTTAAGGTTTTTTTGTCGCCACCGGCAAATAGACTCGAAAAACACTGCCGCATCCCGGTTCGCTGTCTACTGTAATACAGCCGCTATGGTTTTTCAAAATTCCAATGTTTACGGACAACCCCATTCCCCGGCCAGTGAATTTTGTTGTAAAGAACGGATCAAAAATTTTTGCAATATTTTCTTTAGACATTCCGCAGCCTGTGTCTGATATTTCCAGGCAGACAAAGAGAATATCCTGGGGCTGCCAATCCAAAGGGAAACGGTTTGATGTGGAGATATCTTCATGGGAAACCGTCTGGATGTTCAGGTCAATACTGCCTTGATTGTCGGAAATGGACTCCCGGGCATTTGTGAAAAGATTGGTTAAAACCTGCTGAATTTGGCCAGTATCCGCATGGACAAACGCTCCGGAATCAGGGAAATCAATGTTCAGATTCACGCCGTTCGGTAATGCCGCCTGAAGAAAAGCCAGGGTTTGGCGGCAGACATCGGACAGATTTATGGTTGTTTGATTGCCAGACACATGACCAAGATAACGCAGCATCTGTCCGCTCTTATCCGCTGCTTTGCGTGCAGCTTCAAAGGCCTGGAGAAGGTTCTCACGATTTTCTGCATGGTCCGGTAAATCATCAAGGACCAGTTCCAGGTTGCCCATCACTACAGACAGCTGGTTATTGAAATGATGGGCAACAGCTCCGGCCATCCTGCCCAGGCTTTCAGATTTCTGCAGGTAGAAGATCTTCTCCTCAGCCTGCTTGCGCTCAGTCATGTCAGTTAAGATGCCCTCAATAGCCAATGGGCGGTTGTCTTCACTCTTCACCAGTATATTCCGCTGGTTGATCCATCGAACGCTTCCGTCTTTATGGATAATTTTGTATTCATATGATGGCGGAAGATCTCCTTTAAGCAGGTTTTTCCATTGTTTTTCGAAATATGAAAGATAGTCAGGATGAAGAATTTCGCGTACCAGCAAGGGGTTATCATACCAGGTTTGGGGCGGATAACCAAAGATATTTTCTGCTGAAGGGTTAACATACTCGTACCTGCCGTCAGGTAAAGACATCCGGTAAATCGTATCCGGCGAATTTTCTGTAAGCCTTCGGTACTTTTGTTCACTTTTGCGTAACTTTTCATCAATCAGCCTTTGAGCAGTAATATCTTGTATTACACCGATCACTTTTTGGGGTTTGCCGGAACCATTTTTTACAACTTCAGCAGTGGATTTGATAATTTTCATTTCAGACTCGTTAAGGGGTAAAATCTCAAATTCAAGATCATATGGTTTGTCTTTTTCTATCAGATCAAAAAGTGCTTGATGGACCTTTTCCCGATCCGTAATGCAGCTTTCCACTTGATCTGCCGTAAAATGCTGACTTTCAGGATCAAACCCATAGATTCGTTTGACTTCATCTGAGCACCAAAAATTATTATTTAAAATATCATACTCCCAATTTCCCACCTTCCCCATTCGCTGGGCGCTTTTATAACGCTGTTCTTTCTCCTCTAATACGACTTGTGCTTTTTTATGCTCACTGATATCCCTTGTACTGAAAATAATTTCTGAAGGATTCTGGTTGTTATCCAGCAAGAGCTCTCCAATAGTTTCAAACCACAAATAATGACCCAAATTGTGTCTATTCCTGTATTGTACGGTTTTTGTGCCGCCTGTTCCCAAAAGAGATTGAAATTCTTTTTTTATTTTTGGCAAATCATCAGGATGAACGAAGTCCATTACATTTTTACCGATCAAATCCGACGTCGCATATCCCAAGATCCTTTCGTGGGATTTGCCGGCAAAGGTATAGTTTCCCTCGAGATCGGACATGGAAACCATGTCAAACATATTCTCGGTGATACGTTTAAGGAGTTGGTTTTTTTCCCCTAATGCCTTTTCTGCCTGTCTTCTTTTGGTAATATCCAAGCCGATTCCATCCCAGACAATATCGCCGCCTGCATTTTTCCATGGGGTTGAAATCGCATGAACCCAGACAGTTTCTCCATTCTTTTTGATAACACGATGCTCGATATCATACGGGGTTAATGTTTCGGCTGATGCCATTATCGTTTTTTGAACGTCATCGTAGTCAGGCTGGGGTATTAAATCAAAGACCAGGTTCGCATCGCTTAAAATTGCATCCGCTTTTATACCAAAGAGTTTTATACAGTTATCGCCCATGTATTCAAAGCGGAAAGACCTTTTTTTATCCATTAAAAACTGATACGCGACCCCTGGCAAATTGTTAACCAGATTTTCAGTCTTATTCTCGCTCTCCCGTAGTTTCTTTTCTGTCTGTCGGAATTCTGTAATATCCTGCGCAGCACCGTAAATCTTAACGACCTTGCCGTCACTGTTCAGTATGGATTTGCCATGCGCCCTGATGTGGCGCTCTTCACCTGTGTCCTGGCGAATAATCCGGTGTTCAATCTCATAATTGTTGCCTTCAGCAATGGCTGAATTAAAGGCCTTGTGAACATCAGGTCTGTCATCAGGATGGGCGATCTGTAAAAGTTCAGATGTGACTAAATGGCGTTTTGAGCATCCATGGATGCGGAGCCAGTTGTCTGAAAAAATCCAATTGTCTTTAACCGAGTCCCATTCCCACCCACCAACATTTGTCAGGTTTTCTGTTTCTGACAAAATGGTGAACAGGGCATCTTTTTCAAAATCTTCATAAGTGTGTTCGCCAGACATTGGATTTTCCTTTTTTTTAGCAAGATTTGGGCTGTAAATACTTACAGAGTATTCAGTGCCCCAAAACGCAACCATCATCCCCCAAAAATAGACCATACCAGATTTAGAATTTTATGGGTATCATGAAATTTTTCAATCCATGAACCTTGAGCCATTGGATAATTGGAGATGGCCCGCTGGTATCAATTCCACGATACCAACTTAAGAGACCGCAATCCAGGACACAGGTAAACACCTTCAAAATTGAAAAATCAGTGCCGGTTTGTCTAAAGGGTTGAGATCCAGTTTAAAATCGGCTATGGTCCCGGGACCGTTTTTCATTTTTAATGATATACTTAAAAAATTGGCATAAAGCCGATCAATTACTGTTGGATTATGAGGGTACAAAAAATAATGTCAGAACAAAATTGTGATTATAAAGTCAGGTGCAAATCGTGTTTTAACAAGTTCATTGTCCAGATGTATGACAACCACGAAAAATGTCTCTGGCTTGTGGACAACAAAGACTGGTACTGCGATGCATGTAAAAAAGAGTATCTTGATAAAAAGACGGCAATGCTCTCAAAAAACAATGCAAATTTAGGTTTCCCGCAGCTTACCGGCACCCCGAAGAGAATTGCCTGGGCTGAAAAAATACGGGCGGAACTGATTAATAAAGCCAATTATTTGAATGCTAGCCTGAACCATGAAGATGAAGATGCAAAAGCAGTATCAGACAATGCTTTTCTGCTGTTTTTCCAGGAGTGGCAAAAACAAACAGATGCCAAATGGTGGATAGACAACAGAACAACAAATGTCAGGGACATATCGATTCGTATAAAGGAAATTACAGACACCCTGTCATGACGATCTGTAAGAAGCGTATGGCAATCGCGGGCTGCCCCTTTGCAAGATATCCTTTTTATTCATTTGGTCAGACTGATCCCCTTGTCTTTTAATTCTATCAATCTTTTTTTATACAGACTGCCCACAGCCCTCTTGAATTCTTTCTTGCTCATGGAAAACCGCTTGCGGATTTCTTCAGGAGCGCTTTTATCATGGCAGGGGATAAAGCCACCGGATTTATTTAACCGGTATAAAATGACCTCCGCGGATTTGGGAACCGATGAGTATCCGGGTTTTTTCATGCTCAGGTCAATTTTTCCATCCTCACGGATCCGCATGATATACCCTTTGCAGGTATCTCCGATAAATAATTTTTGATAGGTTTCATTTAGGTACATCATCCCATAGTATCGGTTATCAACAACAGCCATTATCCCAATAGTGGTAATAGCGTGAACAATCAAGTCAACCTGCTGCCCGACTTTCAGATCACTGGTGTTTTTATCACAATTGACAGAAATTTGCGTCGTACCATAAACCCTGTGTGTTCTTTTGTCCTGGCAGATTTTGACTAGATATTTTTTTCCGGGTTCCATCCTGTCCTGCTGCTCATTTCTGGGTACCAGCAAATCCTTTTCCAGCCCCCAATCCATAAAGGTCCCAAAAGGGGCAGCATCTTTTGCGATTAGAAACACAAAATCACCCACCACGCCTGCAGGTTTTAAAGTGGTTGCCACCAGACGATCTTCAGAATCAGTGTACACAAATACATCAAGAAAATCGCCAATTGACAGTCTTTCCGGAACATATTTATTGGGCAGCAGAACCCGGTCTTCTCCAGAGCTCAAATACACGCCGAAATCCGATCTGGTTTGAACCTTTAACCGATTATATCTTCCAATTTCAATACAGGTCTCAAGCTCTGAAGCATTGGATTTGCGTGCATGTTTTTTTGCATGCATCCATGCATTTTCAACGTGTAATTCTTTACCTGACATTAAGGATTCCTTTCTGTGAAAGTTATCCCGGTATCATATCATATTAATTGCGTTGTTTTTGGTAAAATCTTCTGGTTTTTTTTATTTTTCCGGGTTTTCTTATATTTTAAACTGTCCCACCATGGTTTTGAGCTCTCTGGCCAGTTTTGACAAAGATTCGGAACTGGTATGCACCTGCTCGCTGCTGGTGGATATTTCACCGGCAGTGCTGCTCACCGCGCCGATGTCCGAAGATATTTCCGTGGCCACTGTGGCGCTTTGTCCCACATTGACATTCACCTCCTGGATTCCCTGGGCTGCCTGGGATACATTGGTGGCGATTTCCGAAGTAACTGTGGACTGCTCTTCCACGGCAGTGGCAATGCCGGACACGACATCATTGACCTCGGAGATAATTTTGGTAATGTCATCGATGTCTTTGACCGTAATGGCGGTGGTGTCCTGGATCGTGGCTATTTTTTCCTTGATGTCCTTTGTGGCCTGAGCCGTCTGTCCGGCCAGGTCTTTGATCTCATTGGCCACCACGGCAAATCCTTTTCCTGCTTCTCCTGCCCGGGCCGCTTCAATGGTGGCGTTCAGGGCCAGGAGGTTCACCTGGTCAGAAATGTCGGTAATGGTTTCCACCACCTTGTCAATGGCCTGGGCTGCTGATCCCAGCTGGGCCATCTTGCCTGAGGTGTCAGTCGCCTTCTGGGCTGCGGTTTCGGAAATGGTCCTTGCCCGTTCGGAATTACCAGCGATCTCATCGATGGTGGCCGACATCTGTTCGGCTGATGAGGCAACCGTCTGGGTATTGGTGGCAGACTCTTCCATGGCCGCTGCCACCGTGGTCATGCTGGTGCTCATTTCCTCGGAGGCGGATGCCACCCCGGTGGCCCGTTCAGAGGTATCCTGGGCCGCTTTGGACATCTGTTCCGAGATGCCTGACAACTGGGCGGATGCGGCAGAAAGGGTTTGTATCCCCTCGGTGATCTGCCGGATAATGCCCTGAAGTTTGTCCAGAAAGGAGTTGAACCACTGGGCCAGTTCTCCTATCTCATCATTGGTTTTTACTGTCAGCCGCATGGTCAGATCCCCTTCTCCGGTGGCAATATCCTTTAACCCCGCCACTGCAGCGTTGAGGGGACGGGTGATGGTGCGGGCCGCAAAAAGAACAAGGATACAGATCACAATGCCCGTCAACAGGGCTAAAAGAAAAATGGCATTACGGATTTCAAAGGCAACCCTAAGAAATTCCGACACATCCTGGGTCACGGCTATAGACCAGCCGTTGAGCCCTACGGGGGCGAATCCGGCAATTTTTTCAATGCCCTGGAAACGGTATCTTTTCACCCCGGTTTCATTGTTGAGCATGGGTTCATTGATAGGAGCCATATCAGGAATCTGGGTCACGTCGGTTTTGAGGATATGATCGGTATTGGGGTGGGCAATGGTGATACCCTTGGCATTGATCATATAACCGTACCCGGTTTTGCCGATTTTCCGGTCTGACACCAGCCGGCTCAGATAATCCGCCTTTATCACCAGCCCCAGGGCACCCAGAAAACGGCCGTCTTCAGACATGATAGGGGCACAGGCGCTGGTGACCAGCTCACCTGTGGCTGCAGACCGCCGCAGTTCATCAATGAGCGGTGCCCGGGTTGTCTTCACCTTGGAAAAAACAGGAGCGCCGCTGAGGTCCACCCGGCTGTATTCCTCGCCGCTCTCCAATATGCCGGTGTATATCAGTCCTTCGGCATCCGTTATAAAGATCCCCTGGTAGCCCTTGCCCATGTGGGGAAACTGATGTCTCAAAGCGGAAACCACCTCTGCAATCTGCTGTGCTGATCCGGAAATCCCGTCTTCCGCCACAACTTCTGCCAGATTGATAATCCGGCGCTGATTGGCGATACTCGCAGATTTGCGCATTTCAGAATCAAGGTTGGTGTAGATGAGACGGGCGAGGTCCTTTGCCACAGCCTGGACCTGGTTCATGGAGATTTCCACCACAGCTGATTTTGATTTGCTGTACCCGATATATCCTACCACGCACAAGGGGATCAGGGCAGCTGCCAGGCCGATGAAAACCAGTTTTGAAGACAGGGAAGACAAATTTGTTTTCAAGAATATTATCCTTTTTCGGTATCCAAACATTACTTTAAAAACCTGCAGCGCAGGAAGCTTTTGCGTCCGGGCGATAATAGGATACCTGGGCACTGCTGTCAAGCTATAAAACAGCCATAAAACAGCTGAATACCGGCTGACTGTCAGAAACCACCTGTTTGGTTACCTTTCAATGCCGGGTGCCATCTATCGGTATCAGGACAAAAACAGATCCACAAGCTGCGGGGGATTGCCGTCTTTCATTTCCACAAGGCCCCGGTTAGACAGCCGGAGTTCCCCGAGCACCACAAGGCCGATCAGGCTCATGGTCATTTCAAAGGCCGGGTGGGGGCATCCGATCTGCTGCATGGCCTGTTCAATGGCAGACACCTTTTTGGCCGCTGTTTCTACGGATTCAAGACACATCAGACCACCCAAAGGCAATGCCAGGTGGGCCAGGACCTGCCCGTTATTTACCACAGCGATGCCTCCTCTGGAGGTAATCAGGGTGTTGGCGGCAAGGGCCATGGCTGCATCATCGGTTCCCACCACCAAAAGGTTGTGGCAGTCATGGGAAACCGTGGATGCATAGGCGCATCCCGTTTTAAACCCGGTGCCCGACACCAGGCCCAGGGACCGGGAATTGTCTGCATCTTTTCCTGGTTTATGCCGGTAAAACATGGCAGCCTTGGCAATATCTTTCTGGGGATCTGCCAGGATCTGTCCCTGGGTGACCGGCAGTTTTTCAGTTTGGGACAAGGTGTTCACACTGCCGGGTATAAGCCGGATCACCCGGGCGGTTATTGAAGAGGCGCCCCTGCAGGCAATCTTGAAATCATTCTCCGACAACGGATCAAGATAAACCGTGTTGACCGCCCATGCAGGATACGTGTATGTGGGGACATCCACTGCCATATGACCGTTTTCCGCCACAAGGGTGCCGTCCGCATAAACCTGCGCAATCTCAAATTCCGACAGAGAATCCACCACCAGGATGTCAGCGGCCCGTCCCGGGGTAAGGGAGCCGATCCACTGTGCCTGATCCAGCAGCTGGGCCGCATTGATGGTGGCCATCTGCAGGGTGGTGACAGGATCCAGTCCCAGGCGGACGGCCTCTCTGACCACCCGGACAAGATGGCCTTCCCTGCTGATGGTCTCCGGGGTCACATCATCGGTTACCAGGGTGAAAAACCGGGTATCCATGCCCGGATTTTCTGTGATGGCCGGCATCAGATTGGGCAGGTCCAGCCAGGCACTGCCGTAGCGCATCTGAACATACATCCCCAGTTCGGCGCGGGCCAGGGCCCCTTCAGCTGTTGTGGTTTCATGGTCTGCAATCATGCCCGAGGCCACATAAGCGTTCAGCCCGGCAGCATCATCACCGCCATAGTGGCCGGTCAGAATTTTTTTTGCCCGCAGCCCGTGACCGGTGATCTGATGGACAGTCTCATCGCCGTATACCACACCGGGAAAATTCATCTGTTCGCCCTGGAGAAAGGCAAGACCCCGGTCATAGGCATCCATCACATCCTCAGGACCGATGACGGCGCCGGCATCCTCCATACCCGGCAGGGACGGTACACAGACCGGCATGGCGGTCAGCACCTTGAGGGGCAGGCCTTCAGCGCTTTCCTTGAACAGCCTGAGCGCTGCCATGCCTAAAACATTGGTGATTTCATGGATATCAGGGCAGATGGTGGTGGTACCGTGGGGCAGCACCCCCCGGGCAAAGGCGGGCAGGTCCACCATGGAGCTTTCCACATGCATATGGGAATCGATCAGGCCGGGGCACAGAAATTTTCCTGTGACATCAACGACCTTTGTATCTTTACCGGTCATGATGTGGTCACAGCTGCCCACACAGACGATAATTCCCTTGTACACGGCAAGGGCGCAGCCGGACCTCACCCGTGCGGTACAGACATCCACAAGATTGCCGTTTTTCAATACCAGGTCTGCCGGCAGCGTTCCCATGGCAACTGCGGCGAGTTCCCGGGTAATCAGATGGCGTTTGGAAGTGGTCATATTCATTTTTTTTTAACCCAGGGCAGAAGAAAGTCCGTCAATGAGCTGGCTGATCTCATCTTGGGAGGTGTAATGAAGAAATGACAGCCGCAGCACCCCTGTTTCGATGGGGATGTGCATTCCCATCAGCGGGCGGACACCGTAAAAGTGGCCCTGACTGGCCATGATTTTTTTTGCGGTGAGCGCTGCAAAGACCGCATCCAGGGATTTGTCTTCAGGCAGAAGGGATATGGTGGGGACCCGCAGCTCAGGATCATCCGGTCCGATGAGCCTGATATCGCTGCGCTGTTTCAGCCAGGCCAGCAGGGTTGTCAAAAGATCTCTTTCATGATCCTGGAACAGTTGTTTGAGCTGTCTGCCTTTTTCTGCCGGGCGGGCCGGTCTGGGTGCATCGGCCGGCTTGGGAAAATGGTGGTCGTAGACCGCATCCAGATATTGTGCCACCCCGACAGCTGCCGCGATCTGGGCATGGTCCGGGCCGGCCGGTATCAATTTTTTTCGGTCAAGGTGGGCGTTGAAGAAATGTCCCTGGTTGGGCAGGGCATCCATGACCTGTTTTTTTATGGTCATAAGCCCCAGGTGCGGCCCCCAGGTCTTGTACAAAGAAAACAGGTAGATATCAGCGCCAAGGGAGCCGACATCCGGCAGGCCGTGGGGGGCATAGGCCACCCCGTCCACCACAACGCACACGTCAGCTGCCGCCTTTGCCCTGGCGGCAATGTCTGCCACCGGGTTGACATGGCCCACCACATTGGAGCAGTGGGGGAATGCCAGCAGCCGGGTTCTGGGGGACAGCAGGCTGTCCAGGTCATACGGATTCAGCATGCCCGTGTCCGGGTCCACCCCCCACTCTTTGATGATGATGCCGGTTTTTTCCAGGCGCCGCCAGAACCCCGCATTGGATTCATGGTCCTGGGCAGACACGATGATCTCATCCCCCTCATCCCACAGTTCCCGGAAAGCATGGGCCAGGACATAGAGGTTCTGGGTGGTGGATGGGCCGAACTGGACCTCATCTTCACCGACATTGAGCCAGCCTGCCAGCTGTGTGTAGGCTTCATCCATGGCTTGTCCGGCTTTTTGGGATGCCGGATAATTATAGTAGGGCTGCACTTTGGTCCGGGTATAGTAGCTGTTCAGGATATCGATCACCTGGCGGCAGGTATAGGAGCCGCCGGCGTTTTCAAAAAACCCCCATCCCTTCAGGGAAGGTTCTGCAAATGCCGGAAACTGACTTCTGATAAATGGTAAATCCAACTGGGTCATTAGGTTGCTCCTCTTTAATTTCAATGGGTGAAGCCTTGTATTTAAAAATAAGTTACTCATAGCATTTTGGCAGGGAAGATGTCATGCCCATTTTTTTAACCGCGAGGATAGTAACTGGCAAAAAAATAGAGGCACAGGCACGGTAAAAGGGGTTGTCCTGCCTGCATTCATCTGCCCGGAAACCGGATTACCGGTTTTTTCCGGCCGGTGATGCGCTGAAAGGTTTCACCGGGATATCCCAGGGCCACGACAGCGTGGATGGTTTCCGATGCCGGGATTTTCAGTTCTTTCTGGATGGACCGGTCAGCGGCCATGGCAGCCACGGCAAATCCGATGAGGCAGGATCCCAGGCCCATGGTGTGGGCGGCCAGCAGGATGTTGCCGGCTGCCAGCAGGGCATCTTCTTTGGGGCAGGTGGCACCGGGAGATGATCCGATGAGGATGACAGCGGGCGCCCCGTGAAAGAGCCGGTCCCGGTTTTCTTTTTCCATCTGCGCAATGGCGGTTTTCACTGATGCATAATAGTTGTTGTAATAGTCTTCCAGGGTTCTGGCTCCGACCAGGGCCAGGGATTTTCTGAGCACAAAGTTCTCCGCTTTTTTGTTCAGCCGTTCGAAAAATGCCTTGATGGATTGTCCCAGGGCAAGGACCTCGTCCCGGGCTGCCAGGCAGGTGAAGGTCCAGGCCTGGCTGTTGGTACCGGAGGGGGCAAACACGGCCAGCTTGACAAGATCGGTCAGTTTTTCTTTTTCCACCGGGGTCTGCCTGTAATGCCGGCAGGATCGTCTGGAGCATATGAGCCGGGCCAGGTCATGGGTGGGAAGGCCTGTGCCCGGCGGCAGCCAGCCATGGTCCATGGTAAAGGTGGCAAAGTTCTGCAGGTCCTGATCCAGGGCCGGGATGGTGATAGCGTTTTCCGGGCAGGCCGCCATGCAGTGGCCGCACCGCAGGCACTGTGCCGTGTCTGTGTCGGGAGCTGCATGGGCAGTGTTGTTTTTCAGAGAAATAATGTCTGACGGGCATACTCCGGTACAGGTGCCGCAGCCCGTGCACCGGGCCGGATCAATGGTTACAGAAGCGGATGTAAAATGCATTTGTGTCCTTTTTTTCAGGTTGAAACCTGCCTTTTTTGGAGTAATATCACATCATCTCCGATAAAAAAAAGAGAGGAATTGTGTCTTTGGGCGATATAGGCAAAGGTAGTCCGGCTGTAGAAGCAGACATGTGTCAGATCCCGAATATAGTGCCAGTGTGAAAACGACTCCTTATCCCGGACAAGTTTTGTCATGATGCCGAGCCATCCCCCGCAGCGCAGGAGACCGAATAATGTGTCAAATATTTGACCTGGATGGTGAAGGTGCTCGACAACTTCTGTTGCCGTAATAAAGTCATACTTATTTGAAAACACATCTGTGTCGTTAACATAAAATGGATCATACAAATCCACGGTGTGGCCATGATTTTGCAATAAATGGTGCAGCAAAGGTCCTGGGCCGCAACCGAAATCCAGACCCTTTTGTCCGGCGCCAAGCCGTTCAAGCATGGGTTTGCTCAAACGGGAGAGGAAACGGCGATATCCTGGATCTGTTGTGTCATTGGTATGAAGATCATACTCCTTTTTTTCCGCTTTCAGGGTCAGATAAAACGCAGCGGGTACAAAGACAAGACCGCAATCCGGGCAGGACAGATAGACCCTGTTCTTACCTTCAAAATACAGCTCTGGATCCTCCCGTCTGCACAGGGGGCAACAATTGTCTGAATAATGATTCATGCCAGATTACATACCATACCCTTCAATTGATCCGGCTTTTCCAGCATTGGAAAGTGGCCGGTTTCCATTTAGAAAGCAATGAGACACCGCCAGTGCGGAAAAACGAAACAGGTATTCAATGAGTTCCGGAACGGAAATGCTTTGATTGAATCCGCCCAGGTGGGGGCCTGTGCTCAGCGGAATATCCGTCTGGCCTTTTGGGGGCACTGTTTTTACACCCCTTTGATGTAAAAACCGTTGATATTGTTCCTTCGTCATCCGGTTTTGATCCTGGATTCGCAGCACTTCCATCATGTGTTCATCGTATCCCATGGTCTGAATCAAAGCACAGGTGAGCCGGGGTATGGTCTGCAGGAGCTCATGGGGCAGGTCCCTTTTGCACAGTCCTTTAAAATAATTTCCGCTGACGTCTGCGATCATGGATTCAAAGGCTGTCCGGTCAAATAGATCCCGTGTGTCTTCAGGGGTTACGTCCGGGGTCATGCCACGGCGGTCCGGGGCCTTATTTCTGAAAAAACTGCCGATCACCAGGATGAAGCTTAAGAGATGTTCTCCAATGTAATGGCGCAGTCCGGCGCCGTTATCAATACGTTCGAGGTGCTCGAAGTCCCTGGGGCCGGAACGGGCAAAGTTGGGATATTGACAGGAATCCAGCCACTGATCCAGACGGCCGGCATGTTCCCACAAATAAGCCCCCTGATCGTTGCGCCGCCGCTGTTGGACGCGGTTATGAAACAATGGAATCAAAGCGGTGTGGACGATTCCCTTCACGGTCATTTGACCCAGGATCCGGGCATTTTTGATGAATACCTTTCTGGTCCATGACATGGGATGGGGACATCCCGGATCGTTGGGGTACTCATAATAGCCGGGGCAGGGCGAAAACGCAATGCAGATCTGTTTGTACAGGAAAGGGGGTGTGTCACGGGGCAGGTCAGAGGTGATGTTAAACACCAGGTGCCCTTTGTGTTCAATCGGCACAGGTGTATCAAAACCGCTGGCGGCCAGATCTTTTCTGGGGGACTGCAGTCTGGTGAGCCAGGCCGCCTCCCGGGCCAGGTCCGTGATATTGTCTGCGCTGGTGGCAAATTTCAGCACAAGACAGGCGCTGCCGGATGTTGTGATGATCAGGCTCCTGCCCTGCCATCTGGTTTGCTTCAGCACTGCCGCAGACCCGGGCAGAAGCCGGTTCAGATCTACTGACAGAACAGACATGGTATCACTGAGCGAAGGAGCGGATGCCGCCGGTTTCCATGGCAGATCTCCCAGGGCCTGATTCACGGCCCGCAGGCGTTTTTCGTGAGATGTATACAGGATATCGTTGAGTTCCAGGATGATGCTTTCCGACAATGGTTTCCTGATCCGGCCGGCAAGCCGGCTCAAGGCCCCGGCGGCTTCATGAAACAGAAAATAGGACTGCTTCTGGTGTTCAAACCGGGGGGACCGGATGACGCCGGTCAATGTGTTAACCGTGTCGGCCCCGATGGTGTCAGGGTATTTGTCCATGTGACCGGCCACATATTTGACCGCCATGTAAGCGCCTGAAAAATCTTTGATTCCGCGGTTTATCAGGGCTTGGGTGCGGTACAAATCCCCCTGTCCATGACAATGGGAACGTATGGCATACCGGGACAGGCTTTTTTCTGAGATGCCGTTCTCTGCCTGTGAAGCGGTGCTGTCTAAGTGATTCTTTTTCATGTGGATCATCCTGCCCCCTGCTCAGTGTCGACCGGCCTTTTGTCAGTGCTGTTCACAGACATCTTTATTAAATGGTACAGGGATGTTTTTATTTCCATGCTGAAGAGCCTTTTGCTGCTTTCCGGGTTTGCCGGTCAGATGCCGGCGGTGGTGATGAGTTCAGAGGCTTCAGAGGCCAGTTTCAGCAGAATGGCAATGTACTGACGCTCAATGGCTGCAAGGGAATATTCTCTGGCCGGAAAATCCAGGCTTACCGCACCGGCAACCGTTCTGGTCTGGTAATTCATCATGGGGGCGCCGATACTGATTATGCCGGGAACATATTCTTTGTTGTTGATGGAATATCCCCGGGATTTTGTTTCCTGGATGTCTGCTTTGATGTCATCAATATCAACGAGGGTGTCAGGGGTCAGTTTTTCCGGCTTGAGAATGGAAAAATACCGGTCCAGATCCGATTTTTTAAAATTG
This sequence comes from Desulfotignum sp., assembly GCA_035268565.1. Lineage (GTDB taxonomy): Bacteria > Desulfobacterota > Desulfobacteria > Desulfobacterales > Desulfobacteraceae > Desulfotignum. Next base: position 26,675 of record DATFKQ010000078.1, read on the forward strand.
GCAAGGATGATTTTGCCCATGGCCCTGGCATATAATTCATCCATGATGAGCGGCAGATGAAAAGAAACCAGGTTGGGCATTTCCCGTCGGTAGAGGGATATCAGCTTGAATCCGTCAATCAGGGCGGAATCAATGGATATGTGGTGTTCAAAAAAGGTTTTGTCTATAATAGGTTTGATGCCCTGGTAAATATCAAATCCATGGAAACATTCATGCCCCGTTAAAAATGCTTTGGGGCCCAGTCTCAGGGATTTGTCATTGACGCTTTTGCGCAGGTATCCCATCTGGACCAGGGTATTTACCAGCCGGTAGGTGGATGTTTTGTTGATGCCGGTGAGAAGGGAGATTTCCGTCAATGACCGGGAAGGGTGTTCCCTGCCAAACAGGCTTAACACGGAAAGTCCCTTTTCCAGGGTTTTGGAAAAATACTGGTCGGGGTTCTTGGTCATAATGCTCCTGGTAAACTTATGGTATATTGTCTGGATAGTAACATAAAATTATTAAAATAAAATCCTCTTTGTATATATTTAAAAATTTACAAGGAAAAATAAATATTCATGGCAAAAAAACTATTGACAATTTTAAAAAAGTTTTTTAGATTCAAATATAGGATGTTTGTTACTATTATAGTAACTATGAAGCAAATTCAAATCGTAAAAAAGGGGGAAGTTGTCATGAAAAAATTATTCGCTTTATTAACACTGGCCATGGTTTTATTTTGTTTTGCAATACCGGCCCAGGTATTTGCAGCAAAAGTCTTGAAACTGGGCTTTGGTGATCCCATCAACTCCGACCAGGGGGCCATTGCAAAGCAGTTCAAGTATCTGGTGGAAGGATACACCGGCGGTGAAGTGGAAATTCAGCTGTTTCCGGGCAGTGCCCTGGGAAATGAAACCGAAATGCTGCAGAACACCCGCAGCGGGGAACTGGACCTGTGCATGCTGTCAGTTCCCAACCTGTCACCGTTTTCCCGCAAGATCAATATCCTCACCTTTCCCTATGTTATAAAAAGCATGCGGGATGCCGTGACCATTACTACCGGAAAACTGGGCCAGCAATGGAATGATATCCTTCAAAAAGAGGCCGGTATCCGAATTATGGCATGGACCTATTCCAACTTCCGTCACCTGACCAACTCCAAACGGAAAATCACCAGCATGGCTGATCTGGAAGGCCTCAAGGTCCGTGTTCCCCAGAATGCACTGATGATCGCATCCTACGAGGCCTGGGGTGCGAATCCCACCCCCATGGCATGGCCGGAAACCTTTACCGCGCTGCAGCAGGGCGTGGTGGACGGCCAGGACAATCCCTATATTGTCAACTACACTATGAAGTTTCACGAAGTACAGGATTATATCACCCCGCTGCATTATCAGTTTTCTCTGCAGCCCATGATTATCGGCGAAAAACATTTCCAGAAAATGGATCAGGAATTGAAGGATATTCTTGTCCGGGCAGGCATCGAAGCCCAGCAGTACTGTGTACTGTTCCAGATGGAAGAATCTGATAAAGCCCTGCAGGCAATGATAGACGCCGGTATGGAGTACAGCGAATTTTCCGACGAAGACAAGATGATTGAAGTGGCCAAGGAAAAAGTATGGCCTGAATATTACGACAAAGTCGGCGGCAAGGAAGCGGTCATGGAAGTGGTGGCAGAGCTTGAAAAAGCGGAAAAAGCCAGACAGGCCCAATAACCGTCCGGTTGAGACTGCCGATTGAAACCATAAGGAGGGTCCCTTGAGAAACAGGTGACCCTCTTTGACAGACTTTCAATCTTTCAATAGAAGGAGCAGAAAAGTGAATGTCAACAGCGCCCTGAAACACTCGATCGCTGTGCTGGATAATATCGAAGGATATCTGTGCAAATTTTTCCTGAGCTTTTTTGTTATCCTTCTGTTCTTTCAGGTGATCATGCGGACGGTTTTCCAGAACTCTCTGGCCTGGAGTGAAGAGGCCTCCCGGTTTGCATTTGTCTGGTTCGCCTTTCTCGGTGCATCCTATGCCGCCCGCCTGGGGGCCCATAACCGGGTCACCTTTCAGTTTAAACTGTTTCCGAAAATCGTAGGGGATGTGTCCCAGCTCATTGCCGACGGTATCTGGCTGGTATTCAACGCCATCATGACAGTGAAAAGCATTGAAGTCATCCGGGATATGATGGAATATCCGTTTTATTCTCCGGCTTTGGATATCCCCATGCAGTATATTTATATGCTGTTTCCCTTCACATTCATCCTCATGAGCATCCGGATCATCCAGGTCAATATTTTAAAACATATCCTCAAAAGGGACATAGTAGATGTTGACGATATCTCTTCTGACATAGAGGATATCAAGCGGGACATGAAAATTGCACCCGACAATAATGGAATGAACAATAGCGGGCCGGAAAACGAGAGGGGGAGCAAATGATATCATCTGTGCTGTTTGGTGCATTTTCCATCCTGCTGGTTATCGGCGCCCCCATTGCCGTAGCCCTGGGTATGGCCGCTATGGCAGCGTTCATGTCCATCGACAAGGATGTGACCACGCTGGTCCAGATTGCCTATAACGCGGTCAATTCGTTTCCGGTCATGGCCCTGCCGGCCTTTATTCTGTCCGGAGCCCTGATGCAGGGATCCGGTATTTCCCGGCGCCTGGTGGCGGTTGCCGAAGTCCTGGCCGGCCGTATGGCCGGAGGCCTGGGCGCATCCACCGTGCTGGCCTGCCTGTTTTTCGGTGCCATATCCGGGTCCGGCCCGGCCACCACGGCCGCTGTGGGCATGCTCATGATTCCGGCCATGGCCAGAAAAGGATATGACCGCGGGTATGCCTCTGCTGTCACCGCTTCCTCCGGGGGGCTGGGTATTGTGATTCCCCCCAGCATTCCCATGGTGATCTACGGGGTGACCGCCAGCGAGTCCATTACCCAGCTGTTCATCGCCGGAGTGTTTCCCGGTTTGCTCATCGCCTCGGGCATTATCATTCTCAATTATGTTATCAGCAAAAAAAAGGGGTACAAGCCAAATGAAGGTGAGTGGTCCGTGAAAAATACCCTGTTGACCATCAAGGATGGATTCTGGGCTTTGATGGCGCCTGTGGTGATCCTCGGGGGCATCTATTCCGGATTTTTCACCCCTACGGAAGCGGCCATTGTATCCATATTCTACACCCTTTTTGTGGGGATTTTCATTTACAAGGAATTAAAGCTGCCCGCTATTTTTAAATCCCTGGATTCCACCACCTGGCTGTCAGGCAGGGTGCTGATTATCCTGTTCACGGCCCAGGCCTTCGGCCGCCTGCTGGTGCAGTACAAGATTCCGGATGCCATTGCCGCCGGGCTGCTGGACCTGACCGGCAATGTGTACATTATCTGGGCCCTGGTGATCATTTTTCTGATCATGGTCGGCATGTTCATGGAGACCCTGGCCACCATCATGCTGGTGACACCGGTGCTTTTGCCGGTCATGACCAGCCTGGGGGTGGATCCCATCCATTTCGGGGTCGTGCTGGTCATGTGCTGTGAGATCGGTTTTGAAACACCGCCTTTAGGGGAAAACCTGTTTATCGCATCCGGCATTGGAAAGGTGAGCATCGAGGAGATATCCCTCAAAGCTATCCCGTTTTCCATTGTGGAGATATCCGCTGTTTTTCTGGTGGCCTATATTCCGGGTTTCTGCCTCTGGCTGCCCAAGGTTTTGGGATATTGATTGTTAATAACACCCATGTTCTGGGGACACAACAAAGGATGAAAGCGTTTAGCTGTTAGCCGGTAGTAACCAGCAGGGAAAATTTGTAATAGATCCAAATTAGTATGGATACAAATAGAGCCTTACACCTTAGTTTTTGTCAAAAAAAAAGAAAATGGTGAAGGGTACTTAGGTTGCGGGTTTCCCGTGTAAGGGAGATACCATGTTAGACATACTTGTTGACACACTTTTTTAAAAAAAAATTGAAATGGAGAGCATTTCGCATGCAGCATATAAAAAAAGCATTGAAATCCGCTGAATCCCATAGCGAAGAGATCCGGCCCCTTGTCCAGGGCCTTTTGGATGAGATCAGAAAAGACCGGGAAAAAGCAGTGCAGAAACTGGCACTAAAGTTTGATAACTGGAAAGATGATTTCATTCTCAGTGATCAAAAAAAACAGCAGCTGATCGACACGGTGCCGGAACGGGTCAAAGATGATATCAAATTTGCCCACCAGCAGGTGTCCACCTTTGCTAAGGCCCAGCGAGAAAGCATTCAGGAGTTTGAAACCCAGGCCTATCCCGGCGTACGTCTGGGGCAGCGGATCATTCCCATGGAAACCGCCGGGTGTTATGTACCCGGAGGGAGATTTGCCCATGCCTGTTCCGCCATCATGAGTGTGGCCACGGCAAAAGCGGCCGGGGTCAAAACCGTTATTGCGGCCTCACCGCCCCGGGGGACCAGTATTGATCCGGCCGTGGTCTATGCCATGGACGTGGCCGGCGCAGACATCATCCTTGAGATGGGTGGTGTCCAGGCCATCGCCACCATGGCATTCGGACTGTTTACCGGGAAGCCGGCCAATATATTGGCAGGCCCGGGCAACGCCTATGTGGCCGAAGCCAAGGCGATCCTTGCCGGATCCGGTATGTGTGCCATCGATGTGTTTGCCGGCCCCACAGAGTCGGCCATCATTGCCGATGATACCGCAGATCCCATGACCATTGCCGTGGACCTGGTATCCCAGGCGGAACACGGTTATGATTCTCCGGTCTGGCTGTTCACTGATTCACAAAAACTGGGAGAACAGGTGCGCGACATAATGCCGCAGGTGATTGCAGACATGCCGGACCCGGATGTGCCGGCATCCTCTTGGCGGGATTATGGTGAAATCATTCTGTGTGAAAACCGGGAAGAGATGGCGGCTGTCAGTGACCAGTATGCGGCCGAGCATATCCAGGTGATGACCCGGGATCTGGACTGGTGGCGCCGCAATCTGAAATCTTACGGGTCCCTGTTCCTGGGGGAATACTGCACAGTTCCCCATGGAGACAAATGTTCCGGCACCAACCATATTCTGCCCACCAAAAAGGCCGGGTATTATTCCGGCGGTCTGAATGTGCATAAATTTTTAAAGATCTATACCTTTCAGGAAATTGAAAAGCAGGCCTGTGAAGAGATGAGTGCCCGGGCATCACGGCTTTCCCGGGTAGAGGGCATGGAGGGCCATGCACGGGCCTGTGACTGGCGGTTGAAAAAATATTTTCCAGACCAGGACCGAAATTTTGAAGTGTATTCCCAGAAACACTATTCATAATATTTGCGCATAATCCGGAGTCGGTTAACATGTCAGAACCAGCAGAACACACACCTGTTTTTTCAAAAAGTTTTACCCGTCAGGAACCCATTGGTGAGCAGGCCATACAAGCGGCTGTCGCTATTTTGAAATCAGGGCGGATTCACCGGTACAATGTCGGCAAAGATGGCATATCCCAGGCTGCGCTGCTGGAAAAGGAATTTGCCGGGTACATGGGAAAAAACTACTGCCTGGCCTGTGCCTCCTGCGGCAGTGCCATGTACCTGGCCCTGAAAAGTGCCGGGGTAAAGGAAAATGAAAAGATCCTGTGCAATGCCTACACCCTGGCCCCGGTGCCGGGTGCCATTGAAAATGCCGGAGCAAGGATTGTGCTGGTGGAGATCACTGATGATTATACCATTGATTTTGATGATCTGGCTGCCAAGGCAAAGCCCGGGGATGTCAAATGGTTCATGATGTCCCACATGCGGGGACACATGGCGGATATGGACAAAATCCTGGATATCTGCACCCAGAACCATATCACCCTGATCGAGGACTGTGCCCATACCATGGGAGCCAGATGGAACGGGCGGTTATCCGGTACCTTCGGGGCTGCCGCCTGTTTCAGTACCCAGACCTACAAACACATCAATTCCGGGGAAGGGGGGCTGCTGGTGACTGATGACCCGGAACTCATTGCAAAAGCCATCATTTATTCCGGGTCATACATGAATTATGACCGCCACCTTTCCCGACCGGATGAGGCGGTGTTTGAAGCCATAAGAGAGATCGTTCCCAACTATTCCTGCCGCATGGACAACCTGCGGGCCGCTGTATTAAGGCCCCAGATACCGACCCTTGACACCCAGTGCGAAAGATGGAACCGCAGGTACCGACTGCTTGAATCCCGCCTGAACCAGATACCGGGCGTTCACTGCCCCCGGCGTGATCCAAAAGAAGAATATGTGGGCAGCTCCATTCAATTTAGCCTGGATACAGACAGGGAAGATGTCATCAAAAAGTTTCTGGCCACCTGCCTGTCCCGGGGTGTTGAACTCAAATGGTTCGGCAACAAAAAACCGGTGGGTTTTACCAGTTCCTATTCCAGCTGGAAATATTTTGACAATCTGCCCCATTTGCCCAATACTGACAGAATATTGTTTAAAATGTGCGATATGAGAATCCCGCTTACCTTTGATCTTGATGACTGCGAGAAGATCGCACAGATTATTGCAGATGTGGCGCATCAGATATTGCCACGGGGGGCCGTATGATACATAATAACACCCATACCCTAACGGGCACAGCAAAACAGGAAAGCTCTTAGCCGGAAGCAACCAGCAGGAAAAATTTGTAATTGCTGACTGGCAGCTGATAACTGCGTACTGAAGACTGACGGCTTTCATAAGAAATGCAAGATGTTTATATTACCCAAAACCCAGATGTAAATAAAAAGGAATATCCCATGAATTTTGCACAATTTCCCAGAAGAAAATACATTCACACTCCCACCCCCATTGAGCCCATGCCCGCGTTAAGCAAACGTCTTGGTAAGGATGTCACCCTGTATGTGAAGCGGGACGATCTGCTTCCCGGGGCCGGGGGAGGCAACAAAACCAGGAAACTGGAATTCTGCATAGCCGATGCCATGGAAAAAAAGGCGGACACCATCATCACCTGTGGGGCCGTGCAGTCCAACCACTGCCGGCTGACACTCTCCTGGGCGGTGAAGGAGGGCCTTGACTGCCACCTGGTCCTGGAAGAACGGGTGAAAGGGTCCTACAAAGAAGATGCCAGCGGCAACAATTTCTTGTTTGAGCTGATGGGGGTGAAAAGCATCGAAGTGGTGCCCGGCGGAACCGATATGATGGGTGCCATGGAAAAAAAAGCTGCCGCCCTTAAGGCGGAAGGCACACATCCCTATATTATTCCCGGCGGGGCCTCCAATGCCATAGGTGCACTCGGATATGTATCGTGTGCCGCAGAAACAATGACACAGCTCAATGACATGCACCTGAACATAGATCATATTGTTGTGCCGTCCGGCTCTGCAGGCACCCATGCCGGCATGGTTGTGGGGATGGTGGGTTCCAGCAGCCATATTCCGGTCAGCGGTGTCAATGTGTCCAGAAAAAAAGACGTCCAGGAGGAAATCGTATATAAACTGGCCATTGAAACAGCAGAAAAACTGGGCATAAACACCAGTCTGGACCGCAAAACGGTTGTGTGTTTTGACCAGTATGTGGGGCCGGGGTATTCGATCCCCACAGATACCATGGTGGAGGCGGTAAAACTGTTTGCCCAGACCGAGTCCATTCTCCTGGACCCGGTGTATTCAGGCAAGACCGCGGCAGGATTAATTGATTTGATTCGAAAAGACCATTTTGCACCCGGCACAAAGGTGCTGTTTCTCCATACCGGCGGATCGCCTGCCCTGTATGCCTATATGGATACTTTCAGATGACACAGACCAGAGAAAAAATTGTGGGCATTATCGGCGGAATGGGCCCCGAGGCCACTGTGGACCTGATGCAGCGCATTATCCGCCTGACCCCGGCCACAGATGACAAGGACCATATCCGGTGCATTGTGGACAACAACCCCAAGGTGCCCTCCCGGATCAGAGCCATTATTGAAGGGGACGGTGAAGACCCAGGGCCGGTCATGGCAGACATGGGCCGGCGGCTGGAGGCCTGGGGCGCGGATTTCCTGGTGATCCCCTGCAACACGGCCCACTATTATTATGATGCGGTGCAGCAGGCGGTAAACATACCGGTGGTCAACATGATAGACCGGGTGGTGGAACAGGTGAAAACAAGGTTTGGCAAAGAAAAAAAAATAGGGATGCTGGCCTCTCCTGCCGTGGCCATCACCCAGCTCTATACCCGGCGGTTTGCGGCCTTGGGAATGGCGGAGGTCTGGCCGGACCCAGAACACCAGGACCTTCTTTTTTCTATCATCCGCCAGGTGAAGACCGGCCGCATTTCCCCGGATCTCCACCAACAGTATGCCCGGGTCTGCGGGTATTTAAAAGACCGGGACGTGCAGGTGGCCATTGTGGCGTGCACGGAACTGAGCGCCCTGGGCGGGAATCTGCCCCTTGCCACCATTGACGCTTCCCAGGTCCTGGCCGAAGAGATCGTCCGGGCTGTAAAACATGCATAAAAACAGGGTATTGACTGCGCTAGTGCAACAACCGGATCAGATTTGATTCGTTTTCATCTCATGATCTATGCTTATTTGTTCTGTGTATCTTGTTTGACCCAGTTCTCAACTATTAAACGGTTAACCCTTTGGAATTTTGTCTCATTTTTTGTTACCAGGGTAGTGATACCTCTGCTTAAAGCATGCGCTGCTATCAGCATATCTAAAGGACCGATGACTTTTCCCTTTTGTTCCAGATTACAACCAATTTCACCGTAATAAACAGCAACATTGATTTAGGTTCCAAGGCAATGTTCATAAACTATTAAAGCGGTTGAACCTGCAAATTCTTTTTTATGATAAACGCGGGGAAATGACGGTCTGGATTCTCATGATGGGAATCACCCAGTCATCACCATCTGTCTGCTTGACCAGAGATCCTGAATAGGGTAGGGTGGCCGACATGGATAATAACCTGTAAGCTCCAGACATCCCTCTGGCGGATTTGAGCAGATCGCTGCCTGTCTTACACACTGAGGAGACAGGATGCCTGATCAGACCCCCGCCGGCCCGGATGCCTTATCCGCCTATTTTTTTCAGATTGCCGATGCAGCCCAGACGCAGGCTGCAGATCCATCTTTTGCCCTGTTTCCCATTATCCGGCAGGTGCTGGCTGCAGCAGCCCAGGTACTGGATTCCGTGGCCGGAACATGCGAATCGCCGGAACCGGCATGTGCCAGCGGATGCAGCTTCTGCTGCCATTCCCGTATCCATGTGATGCCCCTGGAAGCGGTGGTGATCTGTGCCCATGTGCAGGACCATTTCAGCACAGGAGCAATCCAGGATTTAAAGACCCGGATCCGCACCAATCTTGCCTATACCCGGGGCCGGTCTTTTGCCCAGCGGGTGGCGGTCAAGGACCAGACCCCCTGCATTTTTCTGGAGCACCATGACTGTTCCATTTATGAGCAGCGGCCCTTTATCTGCAGAACCTGGAATTCACTGAACAGACAGGACTGTGAAACCGCTTTTGTCTCCGGCAACCAAAATGCCGAAATTCCCTGTCTGTCTGCCCCCAATTATGTGTATACCCTGGCCCGGGATGTGGTCCAGTCAGTGTGTGAAACCATGCATCTGGAAACCGGCCGGTTTGAACTGGTGTCTGCCATGGACCATTGTCTGGGGATGAAAGATGCACCCGGAGACTGGACAGGGGGCTGTACCGTGTTTGGCAGGCCCGGACCTGAAATTTGGAAAAAGACGGATAAAAAAGATGGGGAAGGCCCGTTGTGACGGCCTGTTTGGCAGATCTGGCTCCCGGAGTGCCAGGGTTTATGCAAATACAGGTGAAACGGCTGCTGGAACGGTATTTTCTGACCTTTGTCCGGCAGGACACCTGCATGGAATATTTTTTGCGGGATGTAAACACCAGGGCCCTGGTTTCTTTGAACCTGATTCTTTCCCATGACCGGTTTTCCAAAGGAATTTATATATCAAAATTTTATCCCCGGCTGTTTCTGGAAGCCCAGCCCAGGTTTCTGTCCGCAGCCTGTTTTTTTCTGATGGTACACCACAGTGCCGGTGTTTTCAGCCTTCCAGACCGGTGCCGGATATCTCTTGAAACCGAAGAAAAAGTGTTTGTTGATTTTTATTCCCGGCTTGTCGATTTTCACTTTACTATCGCCTGCCACCGTCCGGCCAACCGGGTCTGTCTCAACGGGTATTACCCCTGTCTGCCCATTGCCAGAAAAATCATGAATGAAAAATAAAATTGTTTCTGTAATCTCAGCACTGTTGTGATATAATTGTGTATTGTCTGACCGGGTGACCCGATCGGACCGCATAATGCCGGACAGCATAATGCAAAAAAACAACTTCTGGCCCCTGGATATTTTTTTATGGAAACACTGCCCAGTATTACCCAGTCACCCCCCCCCGGCACATCCCGGGTGTTGTTTTGCGGGGACTGCCTGTTATTTACCCTTACCCTGGATAAAGATGCGGCCGGCAACGCCTGGGTCCGCACAAATCTGGGCACAGCCGGCGTTGCCCGGCGGGAAATCATCGACCGGGTGGAAAAAAACGAGATCAAGCTGGATGAGGCCTGGTCTGATATCCAGATGAATAAAAAAAGTGCCACAGAGTTTCAGATCCTTCTACCGCTTCACCAGACCGGCTATTTTCAGGCCAAATGCTTTTTTATTCCCGAAAACCAGAGCGTTCCGGTGTGGCCGGAAGGCGACAATTGTGTGTTGAATGTGGAACCGGCCGGTACCTGCTGCGCCAATATAATTTATAATGCCTTTGTCCGCCAGTTCGGTCCGTCCAGATACAGTGCCGAAGGCGGAGGGGACCGGTCTCTTGCACCGTTGATCCAGACCCTGGATGCCAAAGGATTCACCGTGATACCGGAGTCCGGGAAATTCCGGGATCTCAAAGAACAGGTGGGGTTTATTTTTTCCACCCTGGGTTGCCGGGCCCTGCATCTTCTGCCCATCCACCCCACCCCCACCACCTATGCCCGCATGGGGCGTTTCGGCAGCCCTTATGCAGCGTTGAATTTTACAGATGTGGACCCGGCCCTGGCCCGGTTCGACCCTTCTGCCACCCCTCTGGAACAATTCATGGAGCTTGCGGATGCTGTCCACTATCACAATGGGTACCTGTTTTTGGATATTGCCATCAACCACACCGGCTGGGCCGCAACCATTCACCAGTCCCATCCGGAATGGCTGGTCAGGGGTGAAGATGGAAAGATAACGGCCCCCGGTGCCTGGGGCGTGGTCTGGGCCGATCTCACCAAACTGGATTATACCCATACCGAGCTGTGGGAGTATATGGCGGAAATTTTTCTGCTCTGGTGCCACCGGGGGGTGGACGGGTTCCGGTGCGATGCCGGATACATGGTTCCCACAGATGCCTGGGAATACATGGTGGCCAGAGTCAGGCAGGAATATCCGGATACATTGTTTCTTCTGGAAGGCCTTGGCGGTCACCTGACAACCACCAGAGAGATTCTGAGCCGGGCGGACTTCAACTGGGCCTATTCTGAACTGTTTCAGAACTATACCAGAGAGGAGATCCAGCAGTATCTGCCTTTTGCCACCCGGATTTCAGAAACCTGCGGCCATATGATTCATTTTGCGGAAACCCATGACAACAACCGGCTGGCCTCGGTTTCACCAACCTATGCCAGAATGCGGACAGGTTTATGCGCTTTGTTTTCCGTATGCGGGGGGTTCGGTTTTGCCAATGGTGTGGAATGGTTTGCCACAGAAAAAATCAATGTACATGAATCTCCGGGCCTCAACTGGGGGGCAAAAGACAACCAGGTGGACCATATTTTCCGGCTTAATCAGATATTGAAAACCCACCCTGCATTTTTTAAAGATACCCGTCTGTCTCTTGTTCATACAAGTGACACCCAGGCACTGGCCCTGCTGCGGCATAATACCAGTGTAAACAAGCACCTGCTGGTGCTGGTGAATCTGGACTGCCAGGAATCCACCCTGGTATCCTGGAATTTTGCGGATGCAGGTGCGGACTGCACGGAATGGACTGATCTTTTGTCCGGCACCTGCATCAGACCGACCCGTATCAGAAACAGGGCCGAAATCAGGCTGGCACCTGGTGAGGTCATGGCCCTGTCCCCGGATGCGGCAGACCTGGAAGTCCTGGCACCGCATCCATCCCGGGATTCCAAACTGCCTGCAATGGTACCGGATAAGGTACTGATCCAGAAAATAAAGGCCAGGGTCCTGGCTGTAAAGACTGCTCTGGACGGGTACACAGATGTGAGCAGTCTGGACCTGGATCAGGCTGCCCAACATCTGGCAGCCGATCCTGTTGCCCTTATCCGTTCCCTGAATAAAAAATCACCAGAAAGCTGCGTTATTCCCTTTGATGTCACCAAAGACCTTAAACGTCAGGTCATGGTGCCGCCGGGATATTTTCTGCTGGTAAAAAGCCCTGTGGGGTTCCGGGCTGAAATCCTGGATGCGGCCGATGCCGTCCCCAGTTCTCTGGGATATGAGGAAGGCCTGCCTATGGCTGACGGCGGGTTCTTCGCTATTTTCATGCCCAGGCATGTGAGAAAAAAACACAAAGCCTGTGATCTCCACCTGCGGCTGTTTTATCCTGAAGAAACCCGGCGGGAAACTGCGGCTGTTCTGTTTCTGGCCCCGTTTGACACCCTGCGTCTGCGCACCACCTTCACCAGAAGAAACATTGCGGCAGATCCCGGGCTTACCCTGCTGGGCACCACCCGCACCGGCGGTATGATGCGGGCCCTGGGTGACTGGGGAGAGGTTCACAGCAGATATGACAGTCTGCTGGGAGCAAATCTGAATCCTGACATGCCTGAAAACAGGCATATGGTGCTGTCCCGGTGCCGGATCTGGGCTATTTTCCAGGGATACTCCAGAAAGCTGGCTAAAGACTGTCTCCAGAGTTTCACTTTTTCCTTTGACAATGCCGGCCAGTGGCGCTTTCATGTACCCACCTCAGAAGGCAAGTATTATGTTCTGGAACTGACCCTGGCCTTGTCAGCAACGTCCAACAGGGTCCGGCTCTCCGTTAAGAGGCCGAAGGCCGGAAGCATATCCGGCCGGTTTCTGGACGATGCTGTGCCGGTGACACTTATTTTCCGGCCGGACATTGAAGACCGCAGTTTCCACGAAACAATCAAGGCGTTTGCAGGACCTGAGACGGCATGGCCGGGTGCGGTGAAGCCCCGCAGCAGCGGTTTTGATTTTTTTCTTTCATCAGGACATGTATTTTCAATGTCCCTGGCCCATGGCGGGTTTGTTCATGAACCGGAATGGCAGTACATGGTGCACCGGCCTCTGGAAACACAACGGGGCCTGGACCCTGATTCAGATCTTTTCAGTCCCGGGTATTTTTCTCTGGAATGCCGGGGCGGGGAATCTGCCACCCTTGTGGCGGAAGTAAATGAGACCCTGGGCCAGGTCCGGCACATCCTGGAAAACCCCGGACCAGACACCTGGCCGGCGTTTGATACCGGATTTCCCCTGGACCAGGCACTTTTTAAGGGACTGGACGCGTTTCTGGTGGACCGGGGACAGGATAAAAGCGTGATCGCCGGATATCCCTGGTTTCTGGACTGGGGCCGGGACAGCCTGATATTCTGCAGAAGCCTGGTTGAACTGGGGCGGATCTCCGATGCCCTGGCAGTGCTCCATCTGTTCGGCCGGTTTGAGGACCAGGGCACCCTTCCCAACATGATCTGCGGCAATGATGCCGGCAATATCGAAACCTCGGACGCTCCTTTGTGGTTTTTTGCCTGCTGCCGGGACATGATGGAAAAAACACAGGACAGATCATTTCTGGACCAGGACCTGGACGGCCGGACAGTCAAACAGGTACTGGTTTCCATGGCAGAATCCCTGGTGGCCGGCACTCCCACCGGTGTCCGGGCTGATCCTGACACACGGCTTTTGTTCAGTCCTGCCCATTTTACCTGGATGGACACCAATTTTCCGGCCGGTTCCCCCCGCCAGGGATATCCGGTGGAGATCCAGGGTCTGTGGTACAATGCCCTTGGTTTTCTGGGAACCATTGATCCGGGCAGGGGATGGAACAAAATGGCACACACAGTTAGACAGGCCATTATCTCTTTGTTCTGGCAAAAATCCCTTGGGTATTTCAGTGACTGCCTGCACGGAAACGGTCCCGCCGCCAGTGCAGTGCCGGATGATGCCCTGCGGCCCAACCAGCTGCTGCTGCTCACCCTGGGAGTGGCGGGCCCCGGCGACATGGCCCGGAAAACCGTGGAAACCTGTCTGGAACTGCTGGTGCCCGGAGGGATCAGAAGCCTTGCCGACAGAAGACTTACTGTGCCCCTGGCAGTTGTGCATGACGGCATAACCCTCAACGACCCCCATCATCCCTATGCCGGAAGGTACCAGGGTGATGAAGACACCCGGAGGAAACCAGCCTATCATAACGGCACTGCCTGGACCTGGCAGTTTCCTGTATTCTGCGAAGCCTGGGCTGCGGTATTCGGCCCGGAAAGCCATGGTACCTGCCTGGCATGGCTGGGCAGCTGTAAACATCTGATGCGAACCGGCGCTGCCGGATATATCCCGGAAATTCTGGACGGGGATTTTCCCCACACACCCCGGGGCTGTGATGCCCAGGCCTGGGGGGTGAGCGAGGCAGCCCGGGTGGTACATAAACTATCTTCAAGGAGTACATGATATCCATGCAGGAAATGCAGATATATAAAGTCTATCCGGCAATACCCGAATCCCTGTCTTTTCTGGACCGCCTGGCCAGAAACCTGTGGTGGTGCTGGCATGATGAGGCCATTGATGTGTTTCGCCGGATCAATCCCGAGCAGTGGGAGACGGTGGAAAAAAATCCGGTGGTATTTCTTACCAGGATTTCCCAGCGGCGGTATGAGGAACTGTCCAGAGATGAAAGTTTTCTGGGGCATCTTGACTGGGTGAAAACAAAATATGAAAATATGCTTTCCGATGTCCCCCAGATCCAGAAGCTTGATCTGGGTTCCGGAGAAACGGTGGCATATTTTTCCATGGAATTCGGTATCCATGAATCTTTGCCGTTTTTTGCCGGAGGACTCGGGGTGCTGGCCGGTGATCATCTTAAAGCATCTTCTACACTGGGCCTGCCTTTGACAGGCATTGGTCTGTTGTTCAGGGAAGGGTATTTCCGGCAGTACCTGGACCATAACGGCTGGCAGCAGGAAACCTATCCCCTCATTGATGTGTTTGATCTGCCTGCCGGGAAAATCAGGAATAAAACAGGAACCGATCTTTTGATCGAAATTCCGGGGCCCTGGGGGGTTATCCGGGCATGTGCCTGGCAGATAAAAGTGGGAAAAATCCAGTTGCTGCTCCTGGATACCAATCTGCCTGAAAATTCAGAGGAAATCAGGAATATCACCTCACGGCTGTATGCCAGCCACGGTGACCTCCGGGTGGCCCAGGAAGTTCTGCTGGGTATCGGCGGGATCAAGGTATTGCAGGCCATGGATCTGTTTCCTGCCGTCTGCCATATGAACGAGGGGCATTGCGCCTTTGCAGGTCTTGAGCGGACCTGTATGATCATGGACCGGTTCGATCTGGAATTTCAAAGCGCATCCCAGGCGGGTAGGCGCAGTGCCGTGTTTACCACCCATACCCCGGTCTCAGCCGGGCATGATGAATTTGACAAGGAGCTTGTACGTCCCTATATCGTTCCCTATGCCCAAAAATTCGGTATTTCTGAAGATGAGCTGTTGTCCTGGGGTGAACTGCCCGGAAACAGGGAGAAAAATAAATTTTCCATGTTCTGTTTCGGTGTGGCCTTTTCCGGGTATATCAACGGTGTCAGCCGACTGCACGGGCATGTGGCCCGGACCATGTGGCAGGGTTTGTGGCCCGGCCGCCAGAAAGAAGAGATCCCCATTTCCCATGTCACCAACGGGGTCCATATCAATTCCTATATTTCCCGCCACAAAAATGCACTTCTGGAACGGTATCTGGCATCAAACTGGTCCGGCCGCCAGTCTGACGGTGATCTGGTGTCGCGTATTGACAGTATTGAAGATGCAGATCTGTGGCATGTCCATGAACTGGACCGGGCCAGGCTCATCAGAAAAAGCCGGCAGCTGCTGGTGGCCCAGTATAAAAGGCGCAATGCTTCTCGAAATATGCTGGATGAGGTATCTGCCGCCCTTGATCCCCAGGTGCTGACCATCTGCTTTGCCCGGCGGTTTGCCACCTATAAACGGGCCGGACTGCTGCTCAAGGATGCCCCCCGCCTGATCAGGCTCATCACCAGTGCGGAAAGACCTGTCCAGCTGGTGTTTGCCGGCAAGGCCCATCCCAATGACAATGAGGGCAAAGCCATTATCAAACGCATTGTGGAATTTGCAAGGCACCCTGAAATACGTCACCAGGTGGTTTTTCTGGAAAACTATGATATCAATATCGCCCGGTATATGGTTCAGGGGTGTGATGTGTGGCTTAATACCCCCAGAAGACCGTATGAAGCCTGCGGTACATCCGGTATGAAAGCAGCTGCCAACGGGGGGCTGAATCTGTCCATACTGGATGGGTGGTGGTGTGAGGGTTTTTCAGAAAGCCGGGGATGGCGTATCGGCAACAGCGATGATTATGAAGATCCGAATTATCAGGATGAAGTGGAAAGTCAGGCCTTGTTCAATATTCTGGAAAATGACGTGATTCCGGTATTTTATGACCGGCAGCGCGGCAATCCTCCCAAAAAGTGGATCCACATGATGAAGGCTGCCATGAAAATGGCTATTACCGATTTTTCCAGTGACCGGATGGTGAGAGAATACGCCAGCCGGTTTTATATTCCGGCTGCCAGAAATCTGAACCATCTCCTGGAAGATGCCGGCAGAAAAGCCAAGGAACTGGCCCTGACCCAGTCCCGGCTCAATGCCCTGTGGTCCCATATCCGGTTGTCAAAACCACAGATCACGCCGGCAACCGATTTTGCTGTGGGAGACAGCTTCACCATTGTGGTGGAAGTATTCCTGGGAGAGCTTACACCGGAAGAGGTGCAGGTACAGATATACCATGGCAAAATGCGCGGTACAGGGCAGATGGAAGGCAGCCGTGCAGAAACCATGGAACTGCAGCATACCATTGCGGCGGGCACCCATGTTTATGGATGTCAGGTCATCTGTTCAAATTCCGGCCGGTTCGGGTATACGGCACGGGTAATACCCAGCGGCGACACCGTCTTAAGAAACACCCCGGGATTGATCACCTGGGTTGCAGCAGACAGTTGAGACAGTATAAATCCAAAGCCAAACCCGTACCAGATGCTCCGGGGGGAGGACATATGGCACAAAAACCGAGAATCCTTATTGTGACGCCTGAAGTGACCTATCTCCCCAAAGATATGGGGAACCGGTCCAATTATTCTGCCAAAGCCGGGGGTCTGGCTGATGTGTCTGCAGCATTGATTTCAGCCCTGTTCGACCTGGGCTGTGATGTACATGTGGCATTGCCGGATTACAGATCCATATTTGACGGCAGCACCACCAAAACCCACAGCCAGGAGTTGGCCAAGATCCGCAAGCGGCTGGACGAAGAACGCATTCACCTGGCAGCGGACCGGGCTTTTTATTATTTGAGCAATGTCTATTCCGGGTATTCCGACATGGACCTGAAGGTGTCTCTGGCATTTCAGCGGGAGGTCATCAATAACATCATTCCCCGGGTGGAACCGGATATCATCCACTGCAATGACTGGATGACGGGACTGATCCCGGCCATGTCAAGACAGATGGAAATACCCTGTCTGTTCACCATTCACAATATTCACACCATGACCTCCACCATGGCGGAAATCGAAGACCGGGGCATTGATGCGGCCGCTTTCTGGCAGCAGATGTATTTCAAGGAACCGCCGGTAAATTATGAGGAAAGCCGGGACTGGAACCGGGTGGATTTTCTCACTTCCGGCGTGTTTGCCGCCCATTATGTGAACACCGTGAGTCCCACCTTTCTTCGGGAGATTGTGGAGGACCGCCACGCCTTTGTGGAGCCGTGTCTGAAAAAGGAACTGGCCCATAAATATTATGCCGGCTGTGCCACAGGTATTCTCAATGCACCAGAGCCTGAGTTCAATCCTGCAGTGGATGAACTGATCAGATATAACTACGGTCCCAAGAACCATAAAAAAATGAAGGCTGCAAACAAAAAATATCTGCAGAAAATTCTGGACATGGAAGAAAATGTGAATGCCCCCCTGTTTTTCTGGCCCTCCCGTCTGGATCCGGTGCAGAAAGGATGCCAGCTGCTGGCACAGATCATGTACGAAATCGTGGAACGGTACTGGGATCAGGGGCTGCAGATCGTGTCTGTGGCATCAGGTTCCTTTGAAAAGCATTTCCATGATATTGTCCGGCTCCATGGCATTGGCAGCCGCGTAGCTGTATGCGGATTCAACGAGGGGCTTTCCCACCAGGGTTTTGCCGCAGCAGATTTTGTGCTCATGCCGTCAGCCTTTGAACCCTGCGGGCTGCCCCAGATGGTGGGCGGCATTTATGGCACCCTGCCCATTGTTTTTGACACCGGCGGGCTCCATGACACAGTCACGCCCCTGGATCCTGCCGGTGACACCGGCAACGGTTTTTTGTTTGCCTTCCATGATGCTGCCGGGCTGTCCTGGGCAGTTGACCGGGCAATGGATTTTTATAAACTGGATGACCAGACCAGAGAAACACAGATCCACAGGATCATGATCGAAAGTGTGCTGGCATTCAACCACACCAGATGTGCAGAGGAGTATATAAATCTGTATGGAAAAATGCTCCAAAGACCCTTCCTTGTCTGACCCCGGGATTTTCAATGACCCGGGACTGCTGGCCCATGCTGATACCATCCAATACCGGTACCGCTCAGCCCTGGACCTGGAAGAAAGATTGTGCCGGAATAATGAGGGCTCTCTGAAGAATTTTGCCGACTATCACCACCGGTTCGGCCTGCATTTCGAGCCTGAAAAAGACCGGTGGGTTTTCACTGAATGGGCCCCCCATGCTGCAGATATGTTTATTCTCTGTGACAAAAACCACTGGCAGTGCGTACCTGAATTTCAGGTGCCAAAACAGGATGAAGAAATTTTCCAGGCATATTTTCCTGCAGACCGGTTTTCTCACCAGGACCTGTTCCGGTTGAAAATAATCTGGCAGGGCGGGCAGGGGGATCGTCTTCCCACGGCAGCCAGGCGGGTGGTCCAGGATCCCCATACCCTTATTTTTAACGCCCAGGTGTGGCACCCGCAGCATCCCTATGACTGGCAGGCACCAAAGGCGGCGGCCAAAGACGGTCCCATGCTGATTTACGAAGCCCATCCCGGCATGGCCCTGGAAGAAGCCCGGATCGGTACCTGGACGGAATTCCGCCGCCATATTCTGCCCAAGATCGTGGATGCCGGGTACAACACCATCCAGCTGATGGCCGTGCAGGAACATCCTTATTACGGGTCTTTCGGCTACCATGTATCCTCTTTTTTCGCCCCCTCATCCCGGTTCGGCACCCCGGAAGAACTCAAACAATTGATCGATGCCGCCCATAAAGAAGGCATACAGGTGCTGATGGATATCATTCATTCCCACAGTGTCCGCAATGAAGTGGAAGGGCTTTCCCGGTTTGACGGCACCCTGTACCAGTTTTTCCACGACGGCCCCAGAGGGGTGCACCATTTATGGGATTCCCGGTGTTTTGACTATGGCAAACCCATGGTCATAAAATTTCTTTTGTCCAACCTGCGCTACTGGATCGAGGAATTTCACGTGGACGGGTTCCGGTTTGACGGCATTACCTCCATGCTTTTTGAAGACCACGGCCTGAACCGGGCATTTGTCAGTTATGCAGATTACTTTGGTCCGGGGGTTGATACAGCCGCCCTGGATTATCTGTTTGCCGCCAACCGTCTGGTGCATCAGATTGCGCCTGAAGCTGTCACCGTAGCCGAGGATGTCAGCGGATACCCCGGTCTGGCTGCATCCATTGACCAGGGGGGATATGGATTTGATTTTCGGTTTGCCATGGGTATTGCGGATTTCTGGATCAAACTGCTCAAGGAAACCAGAGATGAGGACTGGCCCCTGGATAAACTCTGGCATGAGCTGACCAGCCGCAGGCCCGAAGAAGCCACCATTTCCTATGCTGAATGCCATGACCAGGCGCTGGTGGGGGATAAAACCCTGATGATGCATCTCATGGGCGGCCGTATCTATTCAGCCATGCACAAGGATAATGCCGGTATTGAAACGTTCCGGGGGGTGGCCCTGCACAAGATGATCCGCCTGATCACCCTGGCCACGGCCAATGCCGGGTACCTGAATTTCATGGGCAATGAGTTCGGCCACCCGGAATGGGTGGATTTTCCCTCCTCCCGGAACCATTTTTCCTATCAATATGCCCGGCGCCAGTGGTCTTTGAAATATGATCCAGACCTGTTTTTCAAGGATTTATTTACATTTGACCGTGAGATGATCATTTTTGCAAAAGAAAACAATCTGTTGCCCGCCACGTGGCCGGACCTGTTTTATCTGCATGAAGACCATAATATCATTGCCTTTGCCCGGGGAAATCTTTTTTTTGTTTTTAATTTCCATCCTGCCCGGTCTTTTTTTGATTACCAGGTGGATGCACCGCCGGGAAGATACCGGATGATTCTGGACACGGACGAAGCCCGGTTCGGGGGCCAGAACCGACTTGCTCCGGGCCAGGAACATTTTACCAGCCCCATGGCCTATGGTGAGATCACCCGCCAGCTGCTGCCCCTGTATCTGCCCACCCGCACCGCTCTGGTGCTGGAACAGGTTCTGTAAAACAGGTGTCATTACCCGGCATCATTATCATGTGAGGCGTTTATGGATAATTCTGGCCCGTCTTGATGCAAGTAAAGGTCCTGAAGATATGGATTTACCGGGATTACGACTTCATCCGTTGAAAGGTGAATGTCTTAGTTTCTGGGCAGTTGATGCCCCGAGATATCATTCAGGCATGAAGTCGGTTTTTTTTGCTGCCATACACAAAGGGTTATCAGTGTGACCCGTGCTTTTATTTTCGGCATGCTGCCGCTCCTTTTTATTTCGATATCATTGAATGGCACTGGTTTCTTGTATATGACCGATCAAACTTGTTATCTCTGCATCAATGGCCCGGCGGTCTGCCAGTTGATTGAAAAAAGCATCCACGGTCCGGCCGGTGCCAAGTCCCAGGATGAGACCCAGTACTGCACCCCGGTGCACATTGTCACCTCCCAGGTTAGTATTGGCCAGCAATGCGGCTTTCAGGTCGTCTGCATATGCATAGGCAAGATACAGAATGACCGGCCAGGAATCAGTGATATAGCAGGCCGTGGAATAACGGCCGCCCGCCACCTCATTGTCGGAGCGCACCTGTGAAGCAAGCCGCCTCAGATCCAGCCCCACGGACTGCCTGGCCGTTTCAGCAATGAGCTGCTGCAGCAGTTCATCATTTTTTCTGAAAAGCAGACTTTGCACCAGATGAACAAAGGCATCACTGATCCCGGCAAGAAAGGCATCCGGATGTGTGAGAAAGAGGTGTTCTCTGCAGAGACCCTGTACAATTTTCAAAGAATTATTCTGCAGAAACCCGGCAATGGCAATGGGTCCCAGCATCACCAGTCCCCCCACCGAAGGGGTATCATGGGTGACAGCCCCGCATTGCGCAGGTGCCTTTCCACGTTCCAGGTTGGCAAAAAATTCCCGGTGAAAGGATTCTGCATAGGTATCGGGATGCCGGGGCGGATCTGCGGTCATAAAAGCGATGTAATCGGTTAAAAAACGTGTTTTGTCGCAGCACCCGCCAGCGGCTGTTATGGATCTTGTCACCACCCTGGCACAATGGGCGTTGAGGGTGTTTTCCCCGGCTCTCATTCCCTGGTGATAATGCTGATTCGGAAGGCCCCAGAAAGATCTTTTGCCCTTGAGGATCACTCCGCCCACAATTTCTTTGCCCGCACCGCCGGCCTGAGACCCCCGTCCGCCTTTTGCCGTGGAATGCAGCGACATGATCGAAGATGGATGATAACCGGGGGCATCTTCAAGCTGTTGAATCCCGCCGGGAAAAGCCTTGAGAATGTCCATGGGATTGTAATACCAGTGAACCGGCATGGCCAGAGAATCCCCGACGTACAGGGATTGCAGGCCTGCTCTGGCTCTTTGTATTGTTATCCTGTCGTGCTTGTTGGATGTGGTTGATGACACCATTATTTCCTTTATGCTGGAGTATTATCCTTAAATCTTACAGCCCTGTTTTTTTTCATAATTTCGGACAGACGGCTTTAATTCCACAATCCTTCACTTTGATATAACAGAATTTGGGTCCTGTTTAAATATTCAATTTCTATAATGGTCTCAGAATCCGTAAGGGTGATCCTTGACCGAAATCTTGATTAAACTGATACGACCTGATACATAGCCCATATTGTCCGATAATGATTGAAAATGTGAAAATATTATCGGACGATGAGGGCAGCATATGTATTATTGTGATTTTAAAATTGAAGAAAATGGTTATGAAAGCATCTCAATACCTGACCTTAATATTTGGATTGTGTTTGGTTACCCTTTTTCCCTCTTATGGCTACTGCGAGAAATATTCTGTTGCAACCTTAGTTGAATCTCCACATGATTTATCTGGCCTTGACGAACGGATTTTGCAGGAAGTGTCCAAACACATCGGTGTCCGATACAAAAGAGGTGGAAGCAGCAAATCGGGAATGGATTGTTCTGGTTTCGTAAGGCTTATTTACCGGCATGTCTTTCATGTTGATTTGCCGTATATCGCAGCTTGTCAATCCAGGCTTTCTATATTCGATGATATGCCTTTTGAAGAACTTAGAACAGGCGATCTCATTTTTTTTTCCCGGACACCTGAGAGAAAAAAAATAAATCACGTTGGGATATACTTGGCAGATGGTAAATTTGCCCATGCCATTGAAGCAAAAGGGGTCACAGTTTCAAGCCTGAATGAGCCGCATTGGAAAGTCAGAGTAAAAAAAATCAAGCGGATTAACAAAAGCACATACCAGTAGGCGATTTAATATAATTATCCAAAATATCGGGGAAGGCTCTAAAGAGATATGGTAAAAAATAATCTAAAAGTAGGTATCGCACAGGTATCACCGATATGGTTAAATAGGGATCAAACCCTGAAAAAAATCATCAAATACACAGAATTGGCTGGAAATGAAGGTTGCCGGCTGGTTACTTTTGGAGAAGCATTGCTTCCCGGTTATCCCTTCTGGATTGAACGAACCAATGGCGCTGCATTCGATTCCAAAATTCAAAAAGATCTTCATGCCCATTATATAGATCAATCCGTCGATATAGATGCAGGCGACCTTGACTCACTTTGTGACGTCGCTTCAAAAAAACATATAGCCGTATATCTTGGTTGTATTGACAAGGCTGCTGACCGAGGCAGGCACAGCCTTTATTGTACAATGATTTATATAGATCCTGAAAAAGGCATCCAATCCGTACACCGAAAACTTATACCGACCTATGAAGAGAGATTGACATGGGCACATGGCGATGGACATGGTTTAAGGGTTCACAAATTAGGACCATTTACTGTTGGAGGGTTAAATTGTTGGGAAAATTGGATGCCGCTGGCAAGAGCCTCACTCTATGCCCAGGGAGAAGATCTTCACGTTGCCCTATGGCCAGGCGGAATACATAACACATTTGAAATAACCCGATTCATTGCAAAAGAATCCAGATCTTATATTATTTCAGCCTCAGCACTCATGCAGCCCAAAGATTTTCCAAATACAACACCCCATCTTGATAAAATTTTATCTAACAGCACTGGTTTTTTAGCCAATGGTGGTTCATGTATTGCTGGACCTGATGGAGAGTGGATAGTTGAGCCATGTATTGAAAAAGAAAAATTGATTACCGCTGAAATTGATCATCAGTGTGTCAGAGCAGAAAGACAAAACTTCGACCCGGTTGGCCATTATTTCCGACCGGATGTATTTGAGTTGAAACTGAATCGAACCCGTCAGACTGCTGTCAAAATTTCTGAATCATTTAATAAATAAAAACATATCAATAATCAACACGGTGATACGCCGTCGAGAAGAAAGCATGGTTGCCCCCTGTTGTATGCAGATCTATTTATTGGCTCAATTTGGAACTGGCAATACGATTAAGGCTTATGCCGGATTCAGCAGCTTGTATGGCCAATTTTCTATGTATCTCCGGAGGCACCCGGACCATGAATTTTCCGCTAAAGTGTTTACTTGCAATTGGTTCGGGAATAGGCTCATCAATTTTGCCCATATCCAATAACACATCCGCTACAAGATTTCGGATGCCTTTCAGAGCTTTTTCCGGTGTATCGGCCAGCCAACTCAAGCTGGGAAATTCAACACACAGTCCCACATACTCATTATCATCTTCAGACCAGGTAACCCGGTACGTATATTTATCATTTTTTGTGGCCATGGCTTACCTCCAATTTTCCTCATCACCAAAGTACCGAAGTCTGCAAAGATGCGTCGGGACATTACGCAACTGTGCAATACGCTCTTCTCGTGATTTACCTTCGAAGAGTTCTGAGTTGTAATCCGGCGGGACGAATGGTTCAGAATATGCGTCGATATAACAAAACTTCCCGCGGAAACGGATGTCAATGCGATTGTACCTATCGGAGTAGTGCTTTTCCGCATGATCCAGTATGCGTTGCCTTATCTTAGGCTGCATTGCATTCGGAATTGATTTTCCCCCGGATTGAGGATCGTAAACCCACATTTTTCTTGGCACCAAATTTCCTTTCTATCAGCCGAAGGGGCGATGTCACTCAAGCGTTTGATTCGCCACTAATAGATTACATACTCATTTTGAAAGGCCACCTTCCAAAATTTTAAGGCTCTGCCGTAATGATTGTCCTTCCATTTCTTTGGTCCATGCTTCATGATTGATAATTAAGCGCATTTTTTGGACTTTTCATTCTTCATTAGTATCCATCAGCTTCTGCTATATCCAAATACTTATTTCCTTTCTCAACTTCGTTTCTTTCTTTAATCAGTAACTCCCCGTAGTTATAGGCATGTGGAGCAGGCAGGCAATTATTTTCTTCTGCTTTCTTAAAGTATGCCTCAGCTTCATTCACATCAATCTTGTTGAGGTATAAAATTGAAGCGTATTCAGCGTACGCAGGGGCAAAACCTTCCTCAGCTGATTGCTTAAAAAGTTTTTCACTCTTCTCCCAGTCATCTCTTTCAAGCATCAAGAACTGTGCGTAAGAAAACGCAGCTGGTGCGAGAAGGCATTCTTGTTTTTCAGCTTTTTCAAACCATTTTTCTGCCTCATTTATATCAGATTTATAAAGATACAGGATGGTGCCTATATCTCCATACGCCAGTTCATATCCTTGGGCAGCAGCTTTGAATAAATAACTGAG
>DATFKQ010000079.1:0-10719 GCA_035268565.1 Desulfotignum sp.
TTTTCATCCACCCGGATTCCCCATTCATCAACAGGCAGGCCGTTGGGAAGGCCCTTGTCACCGGCACCGGCCACGGACAGCCATGCATCAGTGAACCGCCAGCCCAGATCCGGGGCTTTTTTGCCGTAGTCATTGTGCCCGTAAACCGGCTGCCCGTCAATTTCCTTGACATGCTCTGTGAAAAATTCCGCAATGTCTTCATAGGCTGACCAGTTAATGGGCACCCCTAAGTCATATCCGTAAATGTCTTTAAACTGTTTTTGAAAGTCTTCTCTGCTGAACCAGTCATACCGGAACCAGTAAAGGTTGGCAAACTGCTGGGCAGGCAGCTGATACAGCTTGCCGTCCGGTCCGGTGGCAAATTCCCTGCCGAAAAAATCATCAATATCCAGGGTGGGCAGGGTCACATCCTTGCCCTCGCCGGCCATCCAGTCGGTGAGGTTCACAGTATGTCCATACCGCCAGTGGGAACCGATAAGGTCGGCATCATTGACCCAGGCATCATATATATTCTGGCCTGACTGCCACTGGGTCTGCAGTTTTTCAATGACATCGCCTTCCTGGATCAGGTCATGGGTGACCGTGATACCGGTGATTTCTTCAAATGCCTTGGCCAGAACTTTGGATTCATACTCGTGGGTGGGGATGGTTTCAGAAACAACCTTGACATGTATCCCCTTAAAGGGTGCGGCCGCCTTGATGAACCATTCCATTTCCGCCAGCTGTTCCTGTTTTGACAGGCTGGAGGGATGAAATTCACTGTCAATCCATTTTTTTGCCGCATCCATTCCTGCATGGGCCGGCAGGGAAATCAAAACAAATGCCATGCCCATCATGCATGCCAGGACAGCACTGCCCAGGCGTTTTCCAGCTAAAATTTTTTTCATGCGTGATTCCTCCCAGGCCTTCATCATAGATAATGCAGGGGCCGGTGCAGGACTGAAGGCCTTTGATAAAGTCCTGGTGCCGGCAGGTTCTTACGGTGCTGCTATCCCCATCGCATCACCACCCCCATCCAGAGGATGGCAATTCCTAAAGCAAACCAGATGGTCAGATCGGTAAGTCCGATCCAGGCCAGATGAATATAGGCGGAAACCAGAAGACCGATGAAAAGCCTGTCTCCTCTGGTGGTGGCAATGGGCAGAAATCCTTTGCGTTTGATGGTGGGACATTTTATTTCCCAGATGGTCATGCCCGTCAGCATAAGGGCAATAAATGAAAAAAAGGCTGCTGTGGGAACCGTCCAGGCCATCCATTCAAGGTTCATACTCGCCTCCTTTTTATACCCGTCCCAGGGCAAAGCCCTTGGCCAGATAATTTCTCACAAACCAGATGACCAGGGCACCGGGAACAATAGTCAGAATACCGGCAGCGGCTAAAAGGCCCCAGTCCAGGCCCGAGGCACTGACGGTGCGGGTCATGATGGCGGCAATGGGTTTGGCTGCCGTGGTGGTCAAAGTCCTGGCAAACAGCAGTTCAACCCAGGAAAACATGAAACAGAAGAATGCAGCCACCCCGATACCGGACCGGATCAAAGGAATAAAAACAAAAAAGAAGAACCTGGGAAATTTATACCCGTCGATGAAGGCGGTTTCATCAATTTCCCTGGGAACCCCGGAGATGAACCCCTCCAGAATCCATACCGTGAGGGGCAGGTTGAACAGGCAGTGGGCCAGGGCCACCGCAATATGGGTGTCAATGAGATTAAAGGTGGAATATAACTGAAAAAAAGGAAGCAGAAAAACTGCGGCAGGTGCCATGCGGTTGGTGAGCAGCCAGAAGAAGACATGCTTGTCTCCGATAAAGGAATACCGTGAAAACGCGTACGCCGCCGGCAGAGCAGTGACCAGGCAGATGATCGTATTCAGGACCACATAGATGATGGAATTGATATACCCTGAGTACCAGGAGGCATCGGTGAATATTTTGGTGTAATTGGCAAAGGTGATATCCGTGGGAATAAATACCAGTCGTGCCATGATATCGGCATTGGTGCGCAGGGACATGTTGAGCATCCAGTAGATGGGCAGCATGATGAGCACCAGATAGGCTGCCAAAATGAGATAGCGTTTTTTCATGAGCCTTCTCCTTTCCCCACATTGAGCAGTACCTGGTAGAACAGGTAGCAGAACAGCAGGACAATGAGAAAATAGATCAAAGAGAACGCACCGGCAGGTCCTAAATCAAACTGGCCCACCGCGATCTTGACCAGGTAAATTGACAAAAATGTGGTGGCATTGCCCGGCCCCCCGCCGGTGAGGACAAAGGGTTCAGCATAGATCAGAAAACTGTCCATGAACCGCAGCAAAAGGGCAATGGTGAGAACCCCGCGCATTTTGGGCAGCTGGATATATTTAAAAATAGCCCAGGCAGAAGCCCCGTCTATTCTGGCTGCCTGGTAGTAGGCCTCGGGTATGGACCGCAGGCCGGCATATGCCAGCAGGATCACCAGGGGGGTCCAGTGCCACACCTCCATGAGCATGAGGGTGATCCAGGCATGAAGCCCTGATGCAGTGTGGTCAAAGGTAATTCCCATGTTGTTGATCAGCGCACCCATCAGCCCGATATCCGGCCGGGTGAAAATGATCCAGATGGTACCGATGACATTCCAGGGAATCAGCAGGGGCAATGCCACCAAAACCAGGCACAAGGATGCTCCCAGTCCTTTTTTGGTGGGCATGGTCAGGGCGATGGCTATGCCCAGGGGCATTTCAATGAGCAGCACCAGGCCGGAAAACAGCAGCTGCCGCCACAAGGCGTCATGGAGGCGCGGGTCGGTGAGCGTTTCCTTGAACCATTCGGTTCCCACAAATATCCGCTGGCCTGGACCGAATATGTCCTGGATGGAATAGTTGACCACGGTCATCAACGGGATAATGGCGCTGAAGGCAACAATCAGAAAGACCGGTAGAATGAACAGCCACCCTTTGTTGTCCTGCCATTTTTTCATTTTTTGAAAGCCTCCCTGGTATGCCTTAAAATGTTATTTCAGAAGCCGGTCATCGGCAAACAGCCGGATCCATTCTTTGGGAAAAGACACCCAGGCCATGGATTCGGGTGTTGGATCATTCTCAGCGATTCTGGCCTTGATGATCTGGTCGGCAAATACCAGGGTCACTACCTGGTAGCTGCCCTGGTCTTCCACAGACTGCACCGGGACCTGGAAACTGTCAGCTGTTTCACGGGAATGGACCCTTAGATACAAAGGACGAATGCCCAGCTCCAGGCGGCCGGCCGCTTTTTGGCCCAGGGCTGCGGTCTTTGCATTTACAGGTATGTGGAAACTGCCCACCCTGACTCCGTCATTTTCCATGGTGCAGGGCAGAAAATTCATGCCCGGGCTGCCGATGAAATACCCCACAAATTTGTGATCAGGATATTCAAACAGTTCCTGTGGTGTGCCGGTCTGGACAATCCACCCTTCGTACATGACAATGATCTGATCGGCAAAAGTCAACGCTTCCACCTGGTCATGGGTGACATAAATCAGGGTCAGCTTGAGCTGCTCATGGATCTCCTTGAGTTTGCACCGCAGCTGCCACTTAAGCTGCGGATCAATGACGGTGAGAGGTTCATCAAACAGGATGGCTGCCACATCCTCACGCACCAGTCCCCTGCCCAGAGAAATTTTCTGCTTGGCGTCAGCGCCTAAGCCTTCGGCTTTTTTGTGAAGTACGTCTTCCAGTTCCAGTATTTCGGCAATGGTTTTTACCCGGGAGGTGATATAGGTTTTGTCAAAGCCCCGGTTTTTCAACGGAAATGCCAGATTGTTAAATACAGACATGGTGTCATAGAGAACTGGAAACTGGAATACCTGGGCGATGTTGCGTTTTTCGGGCGGCAGGTCTGTTACATCGGTTTCACCGAACCGGACCCGTCCTTTGCTGGGTTTCAACAGGCCGGAGATGATGTTCAAAAGGGTTGTTTTGCCGCACCCTGAAGGGCCTAAAAGTGCATAGGCACCGCCGTCATTCCAGATGTTGTGGATGCGTTTTAAGGCATAGTCTTCATCTGTTTTCGGGAAAGGCAGATAGCTGTGGGCGATTTCATCCAGACAAATTTGTGCCATTCAGCTCTCCTTGGCTTGGGGTATTGGGCCTGTCAGGAGATATCAACAGCTCTCCTTTTTTTGAGAATAAAAAAAAGTTTTCAGGATTCATATAGACCGTGATATCAGAACCGATTTTCCGGGAATCGATGCCCACTTCATGGAGTACTGTCCGGCAGCCGCTGTAAAGGAAATGGATAAATGTTTCAGATCCGTTTATTTCAGAAATTTCCACGGTTGATTTGATTTTAATATCTTCGGGACTCTGCCGGTGCAGGTAGAGGTGGTTGGGGCGGACCCCGATGCGGTATTGTCCGGAAGAAAGCGAGGCAAACGGCGGTGTGACAGGTATGGCAAGATCGTTGCCCATGGTTAGCACCGCGTGTTTGAGGTTTGCGTCAAACAGGTTGATGGGGGGATCGGAAAGCAATTGTGCCGTGTGCACTGACGCGGGGTTGCGGTAGACCTGTGACGTGGGACCGGTCTGGAGCACCCGGCCCTGGTCCATAATGATGATATGCCCGCCCAGTTTCAAGGCTTCCGATGGTTCGGTGGTGGTGTATACCACCACGCAGTCCCGTTTTTTGAATATGGCGGTCAACTCTTCCAGCAGCTCTTCGCGCAGCTTGTAGTCCAGGTTCACCAGGGGTTCATCCAGCAGCAGCAGCTGGCTGTCCTTCATCAATGCCCTGGCAATGGCGACCCGCTGCTGCTGACCGCCGGACAGTTCTGCAGGCATCCGGTCCAGCATGCCCTCCAGATGCAGCAGTTTTGCGGTTTCCATGACCCTTTTCCGGATGGTTTCTTTTTTTACGTTGCTGATCTGCAGCGGAGATGCAATGTTCTGGAACACGGTAAAGGAGGGATAATTGATAAACTGCTGGTATACCATGGCCACCTTGCGTTTGCGCACGGATATGCCGGTGACATCCTGGCCGTCCATCAGTACCTTTCCTGTGGTGGGTCGGTCCAGGCCCGCCATGATTCTCAACAGGGTTGTTTTGCCGGCAAGGGTTCTGCCCAGAATCACATTTCTGGACCCGGATGCAAGGTCAAGGGTGATATCTGCAAGGTGCATCTCGCCTGCAATGGTTTTATTCACCTGCTCAAGGAAAAGCCCCATATTTGTGCCGATGCCTCCTGAAAAGGGTTGAATCCGGACAATCTAACCAAAAAGACAGATGCCTGTAACGTGTTGGAAGGAGACACCCTCCTTTGTGTTGTTTTGTTATTAGACTTCTGTGGGGATGTCAAGCAAAAAAAGTTAAAAAAAGTTAAAAAAGAATAAAATAAGTTGAAATTGCAGATAAAAAAGAATAAAAAAGAAACAATTGCCAACAAACAACCGGCCCTTTCCATGAATACGGGCGGTTTAGGACATCCGGGAGGATGAAAATTACATTGATTTGAAAACCCAGGTGTTGATCATAGGGGGCGGAACAACTGGAACAGGTATTGCCAGGGATCTTGCTTTGCGGGGTATCAGCTGTGTTCTCATTGACCAGAAAGATATCAATGCCGGCGCATCAGGCGCCAATCATGGTCTTTTGCATTCAGGTGCCAGATATATGTTAAAAGACAGCGAAACTGCCGTGGAATGCCGCCGGGAAAGTGAACTGCTCAAACGTCTGGCCCCCCAGTGCATTGAAGATACAGGAGGCCTGTTTGTGGCCGTGGCCAAAGATGATGATCATTATGTTGCCCGGTTTCCCGGCTTGTGCCACAGGCACGGCATCACATGCACCCCTGTGGATATAGCTGATGCCCGGCACAAAGAGCCCTGTCTGGCTCCGGATCTCAAGGCGGTTTTCCATGTGCCGGATGCAGTGGTGGACCCCTTCAGGCTGTCTTTGGACAATGCTGCTGATGCCCAGAAGCATGGGGCACGTATCCTGCGCAACACCCGGGTGACGCAATTTGTATCCCATAACGGCACCCTTTCGGCAGCCCGGGTGCAGGACACCCGGACCGGGAAAATATTTCTCATTGAGGCATTGCAGTACATCAATGCCACCGGTGCCTGGGCCGATAAAGTGGCAGCCATGGCAGGAGCCCATATTCCCATGCTTTATTCCAAAGGGTCCCTGGTCATCACCCAGCGCCGTATCAGCAGCCGGGTGATCAACCGGCTGCGTCCGGCCTCTGATGCAGATATCCTGGTGCCCGGAGGCACGGTGTCCATCATCGGAACCACCTCCCTGGAAATTAAAAACCTGGATGATATCCGGCCCACCATGGAAGAGGTGTCCTTCATCATTCAGCAGGGATCTGTCATGGTGCCGGAACTGGCCTTCACCCGGTATATCAGGGCCTATGCCGGTGTCAGGCCCCTGGTGAAAAACGGCCAGGCCAGGGGCCGGACCATCAGCCGCAATTATACCCTCAGGGACCATGCAGCAGAAGGGGTGAAAAATCTGGTCACCATTACCGGCGGCAAATTGACCACCTATCGCCTGATGGCTGAAAAAACCGTGGATATCGTGGCCGGCCGTCTGAAAATTGCTGTTCCCTGCCTGACCGCTGTCCTGCCCCTGCCCCCCGGTAAAAAAGGGGAGTGGACTGAACCGGGCAAATCCCCGAGAGTCTGGGCTGCCCATCCCCGGCCAAAGGACACACTGATCTGTGAGTGTGAGATGGTGTCAGAATCCATGGTGGATGATATTGTTGATACACTGTGCGCGGAAGGCAGCCCTCCCACTCTGGAAGAGGTGGGCCGCAGAAGCCGCATCGGCAAAGGCCCCTGCCAGGGAACTTTTTGTTCCTTCCGGCTGGCAGCCCATCTGTACCGCACCGGAAACCTGGAAGGAGATCAGGGGGTTTCCCAGGTGAAAGGGTTTGTCAATGAACGGTGGAAAGGGTTTATGCCCCTGGTGCGGGACAGGGAACTGATGCGCCTGGAAATGCAGGAGGCGTTTTTATGCGGTTTGTTTAATATGGAAGCGGACCGGTGAAACAGACAGCCCTTCATATTCCTTTGGCAGTGGTGGGTACGGGCATGGCCGGCATGGCCGCATCCATATTTGCCCGTAACCGGGGGATATCCACGGTCCAGGTGGGACAGGTATCAGAGATCGGTTTTTCCAGTGGATGCCTGGATCTGTTCAGTATCATTCCCGGCAGGCAGCCGGCGGTCTTTGGCAACCCGTTTGACGGAATGGATGCCCTGGTCAAAAAAATGCCTTGTCATCCCTACAGTAAGGTGACCCATGCGCAGATCCGCAGGGCGTTTGCACAATTCACCGAATTCATGGGATCTGCCGGCATCTTTTTTCATGGTCCGGAGAAAGACTGCCGGCAGGCCTGGAACAACCAGCACATTATCACACCGGCCGGCACCTTGAAACCCACCTGCCAGGTACCAGCTGCCATGAAAGCCGGTGCCCAAGCCATTGCCGGCAATCAGCGGATAGGCATCATCGGCATCAAGGGACTCAAAGGATTCGGGGCCTTGCAGATGGCAAAGACCCTGCAGTCAAAAGGGTTTCAGGTTACAGGTAACACTGTTGCGTTTCCCGGACGGGAAACGGCCGGAGATCTGATGTGTGAGCGTCTTGCCTGGGACCTTGAAACTCCGAAAGTGTTGCAACAATTCATACAACGTGTAAAGCCCCATGTACAACAGGTGGATGTCCTGGGCCTGCCGGCCGTCCTGGGCATTTACCGGTTTGAACAACTGCGCCGGACAATGGAACATACCCTGGGCAGGCCGGTGTTTGAAATTCCCACCCTGTCACCCTCTGTGACGGGCATACGTCTGAAAGAAGCCTATCTGGAAAAAATGACAGGTCTGGATCTTTTGCATTTCCCGGTAACTGTGTCAGAGATCGTCCAGAACAAAAACGCATTTGTCTTTTCGGTCACCCAGGGCATGGAATCCCGGAAAATCATGGCCAAAAATCTGATTTTGGCAACAGGACGGTTCATGGGTAAAGGATTGGGGGTGGCAGATGAACAGATAAAAGAAATGCTGTTTGACCTGCCGGTTGTCCAGCCTGAAAATCGTTCAGGATGGCTTTGCCATGATTTCTTTGACCCTGCCGGCCATCCGGTGAACCGGGCCGGCATTGAAACCGATGACAGTTTTCGGCCCCTGGGTGCAACCGGGTCTGTGTTTCACCCCCGACTGTATGCGGCCGGCAGCATCCTGGCCCACCAGGACTGGAAGCGGGAAAAATCAGGGGCCGGTATTTCCATTGTGTCTGCGTTCAAGGCGGTGTCCCATATTGCTGAAAACACCCCTGCCGGTCCAGCTGCATAGAAACTCCTCCAGTGGTTTTTACTCTGGGGGATTGCGTTTCCATGCAAAGGATTTTTTCACGGCCTTTTTCCAACCGTCATACAGCCGGTTCCGCAAGGGTGCTTGCATATCAGGTTCCCAGGTGGTGTGCACCTGCCAGTTTTTCTTCAAAGACTGGGTGTCCGGCCAGAACCCGACAGCCAGACCGGCGGCATAGGCTGCTCCTAATGCAGTGGTTTCCGTGATTTTGGGCCGGATGACGGTTGTGTCTAAAATATCCGCCTGGAACTGCATCAAGGTGTTGTTCTCCACCATGCCGCCGTCCACTTTGAGGGATGGAAGATTCAGGGTTTTACCGATATCCCTGGAAATGGCCTCCACAATGTCTTTGGTCTGGAATGCACAGGCCTCCAGCACAGCCCTGGCAAGATGTCCCTTGTTGGCAAACTGGGTCAATCCGGCAATGATTCCCCTGGCATCTGACCGCCAGTACGGGGCAAACAGTCCGGAAAATGCCGGCACACAATAGACATCTCCATTGTCTTTTACACTGTTGGCCAGGGTTTCGATCTCCGGGGCAGTGGTGATCAGTCCCAGGTTGTCCCGCACCCACTGCACCAGGGCACCGGCATAGGCAATGGACCCTTCCAGCACATACACAGGTTTTTGTCCATGGATCTGGTACCCCAGGGTGGTGAGCAGGCCATGGTCT
This sequence comes from Desulfotignum sp., assembly GCA_035268565.1. Classification (GTDB taxonomy): domain Bacteria; phylum Desulfobacterota; class Desulfobacteria; order Desulfobacterales; family Desulfobacteraceae; genus Desulfotignum. Next base: position 8,998 of record DATFKQ010000079.1, read on the forward strand.
GAGAATGTGATGGTGCTGCCGGTGTTGAACAATAAAAAACACCCGGTGCCATACGTGTTTTTGGCCTCCCCCGGGGCAAAGCAGGTATGGCCGAACAAGGCAGCCTGCTGGTCACCCAGATCTCCCCCCACGGTGACCGCACATTTTAAGGGACCGGCAGGATCGGTTTTGCCGAATGCTTCCGGATCTGAAGAGGGAACAATCCCGGGCAGACTGTCGGCGCTGATCCCTAAGGTATCAAGAATATCTTTGTCCCAGTCCAGGGTCGTAAGATTCATGAGCAGGGTTCTGGAGGCATTGGTCACGTCAGTGACATGAAACCCTTTTTCCGGTCCTCCGGTTAAATTCCAGATCACCCAGGTATCCATGGTGCCGAACAGGGCATGGCCGTTTTCCATGGCCTGTTTTACGGCCGGCACATGATCCAGCAGCCATTTGATTTTGGGACCGGAAAAATAGGTGGCAGTGGGCAGTCCGGTTTTCTGTCTGAAGCAGTCTTTGCCATACACCGTATCCAGATTCCGGCAGATATCGTCACTGCGGGCACACTGCCATACAATGGCATTGTACAAAGGTTTCCCAGACCGTCTGTCCCAGGCCATAACTGTTTCCCGCTGGTTGGTGATGCCGATGCTGCAAAGGTCTCTGGCGGTAATGCCCGCTTTTTCCAGGGCACTGGTGATGACCGTGCAGGTGTTGTGCCAGATCTGGGCAGGATCATGTTCCACCCATCCGGGCTGTTCACAGATCTGGTCATGTTCCAGTCTGCTCTGGGCGATGATGGTCCCGGTCTTGTCAAAAATGATGAACCGGGTGCTGGTGGTACCCTGGTCAATGGATCCAAGATAGGTTGTCATGCCATGCCTCCTTATGGAATAGATGGATGCCATTCTGGCTTTTTTTTTCTTTGTGCGCTGCCATGGCTGTGGATTTTATAGTCTGGTTTTTGGTTGTGCAAGGAAAATGTTTTTCCGATCCACAATCTATCTGCCCTGCGGCAGGTTACGCCATGCATATCCGGCAGGTGCGGCAATCTATCATGGGGCAGGCGGCAGACTGTTTTTCCTGCTGGGCCCTGCGCCATTCAGTTACAAGAAAGCGCAGGGATATGTGCTGGTCCAGGATGTCCCAGGGCAAAGGGGTGGCAGGGGAATGATCACAGCCGTCTTCTGACAGACAGGGAATCTGCTTTTGGGTGTACACCACCTGGTGCAGATGTGTCTGGTGCTCTTTAAGGGCCCGTGGCCATCCGTTCCGGCATGCTGTTTCCAGAACATCTGCTGTGTGCCGGTCTCCCAAAGAGAGCAGGGCATTGATTTTCGCAGTTTTCACAGATGCGATATTCACCGTGACATTGGCGGTTTTTTTAAGGCCCTGTTGGATGATGCCTGCCCTGTGTTTGAGGATGGCATCATCTGCAAGGGCAGCCCATTGAAACGGGGTGCCGGGTTTGGGAATAAAGGGATTGATACGCAGGGTGATGGTGCCCATCCGCTTTTGTTTTCTGGAGGCGGCCAGGAACCGCTCCTTGATCTGCGAGGTCAAAGTAACAATGGCTTCCACATCTTCATGGGTTTCAAAAGGCAGGCCGATCATGAAATACAGCCGCAGGTGCAGGATCTTATTTTCCACCAGTTTTCCCACAGCCTGTAAAATATCCTGCAGGGTCATTTTTTTGTTGATGATATGCCGCATGCGCTCGGATCCGGCTTCTGGTGCAAT
>DATFKQ010000080.1:0-20600 GCA_035268565.1 Desulfotignum sp.
GGCTGGGCCATATGGGGAATACACACTACCAGGGTTTTTGCCTTGGTCTTTTCACAGGCTTTTGCTGTGTTTCCTCCGAGTCTGCGCAGGATATCCAGAAAATCAGTCGGGTCTGTATCAGGTTCCTCTTTGCCCATGCCCAGAACAAGGATGCGCCGGCCCCCTGATTTTTTTTCTTTTGTGTCCCCATCCGGGTAATACAGGAGTTCTTCATCCATTTTGCCGGAAAAATCCCCCAGCTCATGGGCCGTTTTAACCCGGTCTTCCACTTTTGGATCACAAACAGGGGGCATGTCTTTTCTCTGGGCAGCAAAATAGACCACCAGATCAGATGCAAAGGTGTCAACAGGTTTTTCCGTAATGGTCAGCCGGGTATTTTCCATGGGGTTCTCCATATTATTTTAAGTAAAAATATAATTTTAACAGAATTTGATTATACCATGATATTGCCTGCCATGGAACCGGCAAGATGTCAGCTGTTCCCCTGTAATGTTTTTTCAGACACAGGAAATATAAAACATATTGACTTTCAGCAAGGTTTCCTATTCTATCTTGAAGAAGAGATACCAGAAAAAAATACAAAGCAGAGGGATGCGGCAGCTGAAGCAGACCTTGTCAAAGAAAAAATTTACCACGAAAAAGAGGAGGGATATATGGACAAAATGAAAGTGCAAGAACTTATGGTGTCCACAGACGAATTTCCAAAAATCTCGGATAACACATCTTTATTTGATGCCCTTTTTGCCCTGGAAAAGGCCCAGGAGGCATTTTTATCCGGAAAAGCCGGGCAGAGAGTCCTGCTGGTGGAAGATGAACAAGAGCAGATCATTGGAAAAATCTCCCCTAAAGATCTGATCAGGGGGCTGGAAAAAAAATACAATGAAGTGAATGTCGAAGAAACCCTCGAAAAATTCGGCCTTAAATATATATGGAACAACATGCAAAAAGATTTTAGTTTGTGGGAAAGTCCGTTCAAGGATCTGTGCCGCAAAGCCGCTGATGTCCATGTCAAAAATTTTGTCAATATTCCGGGTGAAGGCCAGACAGTGGATGTTGCAGACAATATTTCCAAATGCTTTCACCTGTTTGTGGTAAACCGCCATGATACCCTTTTTGTAATGGAAAAAAAACAATTTGTGGGTCTGCTGCGGTTTTCCGATGTGTACAGGGAGGTGTCCCGGACAATGAAAGAATGCACGTTTGAAAAATGAGGTACTGACGTCGAAAACCCCCAATCCAGGAGGCCCTGCGCATTTTCTTGTTTTGGTTACAGCAACTGCGGGGCAAGACCCGCTGATGACCAGGCAAAGCCCCTATGAGGTCTGGAACAAAAAAAATTGTTTTTTTCTGTATGCTGGCAATGATCGCCGTCATCGGGGCGCTGCACTATTTTACGCCGGGCCATTATATTCTGTTTCATGATACCTTCCGCAGGCTGGCCTATTTTCCCATAGCCATAGGCGCCATTCTTTATGGTCTGCCGGGCGGTATTTCGACAGCTTTTCTGGCCTGTATTTTTTTTGTGCCCCATCTGCTGGTGTTCTGGTATCAGGGCCCCCAGGCCTATTATTCTGAATTGTCGGAAATTGTGTTTTATCTGGCAGCCGGGGGGGTGATCGGGTTTATTTCCAGTCGGGAAAACCGTCTTCAGGAAAAATACCGGAAAATGTCTGAAAAACTGTCTGTATCCTACCAGCGTCTTCACCACCAGGCAGGCCGGCTTTTGGAGGCAGAAACCCAATTGGGCCAGGCCAAAAAGATGTCGGAACTGGGACAGTTGTCTGCTTCTCTGGCCCATGAGATCAAAAATCCGCTGGCTGCTATCAAAGGGGCTGCGGAAATTCTGGCGGATGAGGTGCCAAAAGACCATCCCAGGCATGAATTTATTGCCATCATGGGCAAAGAGATCATTCGCCTGAACAGGTATGTGGAAGAAGTGCTGGCCTATTGCAAAGGACAGCAGCCGCGCAATGACATCACCCTGACATCTGCATCCAGGATTATAGACAAGGTGCTGCAGCTGCTGGATCCGGAACTGCAAAAAAAATCCATTGCCATTGTCCGGGAAAATGACACCCGCTCCCGGGCATTCCAGGTGGAGGAATCCGCTGTGACCCAGGTGGTGCTGAACCTGGTACTCAATGCAATTGATGCGGTGGAGAAAAAAGGGGTGATCCGGATCAGGGAATGGTGTGATGACAAAGGATATGGCATGGAAGTGGCTGACAACGGGCCGGGCATTGATGCTGATCAGGCAAAAGACATATTCACGGCATTTGTCAGTTTTAAACAGGGGGGAACCGGCCTGGGCCTTCCCATTACCCGCAAAATTGTCCAGCGCCTGGGAGGCAGCATATCCATGGCCCGGTCCGATCTGGGCGGGACCGCGTTTCTGGTAATCCTGCCGGAAAAAAATCAGGGACTGCCCTGATTGCAAGGAGATCACATGACCCGGACCATTCTGCTCATAGATGATGACCCCAGCCTGCGGCGGGTGACCGAATACAACCTGTCACAAAACGGGTTTTTCGTGATAACCGCTGCTTCCGGACAGGAAGGACTGGAAGTGTTTACCCACCAGATGCCGGACCTGGTGGTGTCTGATGTCAAGCTGGGGGACATGAACGGCCTGGACCTTCTTTCACAGATCAAACAGGTGTCAGCGGAAATTCCGGTGATCATCATCACGGCCTTCGGATCCATTGAAATGGCGGTGCAGGCCATGCAGAAAGGCGCATTTACCTTTATCACCAAACCCTTTGACAGGCAGACCCTGATCCATTCCTGCCAAAAAGCCCTGGAGCTGACAGGCCTGCGCACCCGGACCCGGCTGCTCACCCATGAAATCGACCGCCTCACCGGCACCCGGGGAATCGTTTCCGCCAGTTCCGTTATGAAAGAGCTTCTGGAAACCGCATCCAGGGCTGCCAACAGTGATGCCACGGTGCTCATCACAGGAGAGTCAGGTACCGGCAAGGAGCTTCTGGCCCGGCTCATTCACCGGAGCAGCCCCAGAAGTGAAGGTCCCATGGTTACGGTCAACTGTGCAGCCATTCCTCCGGGGCTCGTTGAAAGCGAGCTGTTCGGACATGTGAAAGGGGCGTTTACCGGTGCGGTAAAGGACCGGAAAGGCCATTTCATGACTGCTTCCACAGGCACCCTTTTTCTGGATGAGATCGGGGAGCTGGCAACAGATGTCCAGGTCAAGCTGCTGCGGGCCATTCAGGAAAAGCAGGTTCAGCCAGTGGGATCTGAAAAGACCGTCCGGGCCGATATCCGGATCATTGCAGCCACCAACATGAATCTCCAGGAGCAGATTGCTGCAGGTGCCTTCAGGGAGGATCTGTTTTACCGCCTGTCTGTGATTCCCTTGTTCATTCCCCCTTTGCGGGAGCGCACCGAAGATATTTCCGCCCTGGCCGCCCATTTTTTAAAAAAATGTGGTGCACCGGCTGGTGTAGGTTTTTCTCAGGATGCCCTGGCACAGCTTACAGCATACCACTGGCCGGGTAATATCCGGGAAATGCAGAACCTGGTGGAGCGGTGCATTATCCTGAGAAACAGCGATGTGATCCAGGCATCAGACCTTCATCTTCCCTGGATGGCCCCTGACCTGCCTGCCCTTGATCCAGTGATTCCGGACGAAGGAATATCCCTGGATGAGATCCAGCGGGCCTATGTTGTCAAAGCCCTTGAAAAGGCAGACCAGAACCGGTCTGAAGCGGCCCGTCTTTTAAAAATCCCCCGGCATGTCCTGTTATACCGCATGGAAAAATACAACATCCAGTAGAAACATTTTTACTTCGGTTGTCACGGTTTGGAAATTCTGTGACGCGGTTTTGACATGGAACAGAGAGTTTTGCAGCATATTCTACACCCCTGCAGGATAATCTTCAGCCGGCTGGTCAGTCAGAAGAACGGATTTTCCCCGCGCCGTCTTTTTTTCTTAAAAAAATATATTATTTCAAACAGTTTCAATAATTTTTTTCAGTTTCACCCTGTCTGGCACAAAAAGTGGTTCATGCATTAAACATTAAACATGTATCAGGTTCACAATACATGCATCAGGTTCTCAGGAACCTAAGGAGGCAGGGCGTGAAACACATAGTCATTTTTTTCATTACTATTTTTTTCCTGGCTGGCGGACCGGCATCAGCCCGGGGCCCTGATCCAAAAACCATCCAGCGGGCGGTGTTCAAGGTGGAAAATATCAGGTGCAGCAGATGCTTTTCTGCGGTCAGTGACAGGCTTTCAAAGCTGGAAGGATTTTCCGGCATGGGGGTCAACCTGCTCACAAAAAAAGTGGCTGTGGATGTTACCTTGCCTTTAACGCCTGAAGCTGTCCAGAAGACCATTCAGGAACTGGGATATCCTGTTTTACTGGTATCTGTGGATCCGGTGAAAGAAAAAGAATCCTTTGCATATCTCCATACCCGGCCCGGCCAGGGTGCCGGCTGTTGTACCGGCAGGGTATGTGATTCCGAACCGGTAACCCCTTAGGAGAAAATGTCATATGAAATCAGTATTATCATGGACAACCATGGCTGTTTTAGCAGTATGCTTTCTTGGACCTGCCCCCATCCAGGCGTGGTTCGGCAGCAAGTATACCACACTGACACCGGATAAAGGCGTGCTTTTCATTCCGGTAAAAGATGTTTCCGACGGCAAGGCCCATTATTTTTCTGCCAGATCCGACAAAGGGATTGATGTGAAATTTTTTGTGGTCAAGAGCCGCGACGGGGTTATCCGGGCGGCTGTGGATGCCTGTGATGTATGTTACCGGTCCGGCAAAGGGTATGTCCAGGAAGACCATGTCATGACCTGTACCAATTGCGGCATGCGGTTTGCCACAGACCGGATCAATGAGGTAAAGGGCGGCTGCAACCCGGCACCCCTGAACCGCATGGTAAAGGATGACACCCTGGTGATAACCATGGCAGACATCAATGACAATGCCTGGTATTGTGAATTTAAAAAATAACAGGAGAAAACATGACCTGGGATCCTGAAAAATACCGGGAAAAACGCGAACGCGTGCTGGGTATCCGAAAAAAAGGCATTTCATTCAGTATCATGGCAGCCATTGTATCTGCAGCCATTCTTCTGGGACTGGGTGCTGTGACCGTTCCCGGTACGGTTTCCCTCTGGCAGACCCGTCACCTGGATGATGCCATTTACCGGCTCACATCAGGACATGCCTGGCCGGATCAGGCCCTGGCAGGTATCCGGGGCATATCCGGGGTCAAAAAGGTGACAAAAGACCATCACGGGGGAAGGCTGGTGATCACCTTTGACCGCCGCCGCACAGGTCCTGAAAAAATGGCGGGTATGCTCAAAGAGCATGGTATTTCCTTTGTCCTGCTCAACCGGGTCAATCACCGGCAGCACCGGCAGATCGCGGCAGAGGAAAAGGAGGCGGAAAGTGAAACTTTATAATATCTGCCTTGGCAATATCAAGCGCCGCAAGACCCGGATGCTGTTTCTGGCGCTGGGTCTGATCATCGGCATCGGCACCGTGGTCACCCTGTTGTCCATCACCGAATCCATGGGCCGGGATATCGAAGAGCGCCTGGACCAGTTCGGTGCCAATATCGTGATGGCGCCCCGGATGGAGCATCTGTCTCTCACTTATGGCGGCATTGATGTGGGCGGGGTGAATTATGAGGTCCGGGAACTGGACCAGTCATCTCTTTCCCGGATACATACCATTGCAAATGCCAAAAATCTGGGGGTGATCGCGCCCAAGATCCTGGGTCCTGTCACCATCATGGACAAAACCCTGCTTCTCATGGGGGTGGTGTTTGAAGAGGAGCTGGCGTTGAAGCCCTGGTGGCAGAAAACCGGTGCGTTTCCTGAAACAGACAATGAACTGCTCCTGGGATCTGCTGCAGCATCCCTGCTGGATGCATCCCCGGGCAGCACCCTGGTCATCAACGGGCAGCCCTTTCAGGTGAGCGGGGTCCTGGATCCCACCGGCGGATCTGAAGACAATGCCGTCATCGCAGGCCTTTTTCCGGCCCAGAAGATTCTGGGGAAACAAAGGAAAATATCCCTGGTGGAAATCTCCGCTTTTTGCAGGGGATGTCCCATTACCGAGCTGACCCTTCAGATTGCGGAAAAATTTCCCAATGCAACAGTGACGGCCATGAAACAGGCGGTCATGTCCAAGATGCAGTCCATCGAACTGTTCAAATCTTTCTCCCTTGGTGTCTCCCTTCTGGTCATCACCATCGGGGCCCTGCTGGTCATGGTGACCATGATGGGTTCAGTGAACCAGCGGACCCGGGAGATCGGCATATTCAGGGCCATCGGGTTCCGCCAGGGTCATGTGATGCAGATTATCCTGCTGGAGGCGCTGCTGCTGGGGATATTCGGCGGTCTGGCCGGGTTTGTCCTGGGCAATGGTGTTGCCCGGGCCGTCATTCCCCTGACACTGGAAGGCGGCCGGTTTGCCGGCATCAACTGGCAGCTGGGGGGAATCTGCCTGCTCATGGCGGCTGCCTTAAGCCTTCTGGCCAGCCTGTATCCGGCTTTCAAGGCCGCGTCTCTTGACCCCAACCAGGCATTGCGGGAGTTATGATGAAACCAGTTGACCATTTTATCCAGGTGCATGACCTTGTAAAAACCTATGCAGACGGCGGCCGGTCCGTGAATGCCATTGATCAGGTGAGCCTTTCCATCGATGACGGGGAGTTTGTCACCCTCATGGGCCGGTCCGGTTCCGGCAAGAGCACGCTTTTGTCCATCCTGGGGGCACTGCTGCGTCCCACCAGCGGAAAGGTGGTGGTGGATTCCATGGATCTGTACAGCCTGGGCAGTGAACAGCGGGCAGATTTCAGAAGTGAGTATGTCGGGTTTATTTTCCAGTCGTTCCAGTTGATTCCCTATCTCACAGTGCTGGAAAATGTGTCCCTGCCCATGGCGGTCACCGGCCTGAAAAAAAACAAGAAGAGGGCCATGGCCATGGCAGTGATTGACCGGGTGGGACTGGCAGACAAGCAGGACCGGCTGCCGGACCGGCTGTCAGGAGGAGAGCAGGAGCGGGTGGCAATAGCCCGGGCCATTGTCAACCAGCCGCCCCTGATCCTGGCAGATGAGCCCACCGGGAATCTGGATACAGATACCGCCGGCCGGATCATGGAACTGCTGGCATCGCTGAACCGGGAGGGCCATACCATTGTGGTGGTGACCCACAACCCGGAAACGGAAGCATATGCTTCCCGCAATATCCGGGTCCAAGACGGCAGACTGGACAGTACACCAACGATTGTACCAGCCTGAATTAACGGATACGGTCCGGCCGGTTCTATAAAATCAGGCCGTTCACATTTTTTTGTTTTTAAAAAAATCCCGCACAAATGCAATATGGGTGTTCATGGATACATAGGCCGTATCCGGATCCCGGGAGGTGATAGCGTCCAGAATGGCCCGGTGCTGGGTTAAGATTTTTTGAATATTTTTTGGGTCTTCATACAGGCTGGCCAGGTTCTCCCGGATTCCGTGGAACAAATAGTCATAAAAATTGCGCATGATCAGGATGTGCAAAGGATTTTTGGCAGCATAGGCAATGGCCATGTGAAAGCTGGTGTCCGCTTCTGTTCCCAGGCGGCCGGAATGCACTTCATGCTGCATTTCATCGATGCTCTGGGCCAGGGCCGTGATATCGGTTTCATCAGCGCGCTGGGCAGCCAGGGAGGCAGCATTGCATTCCAGGCCCATGCGTACCTCAAGCAGGTCCACCAGGGAGGCGGACTGGGATTCCATGGCCTTTGCCAGGGGGTTTTCCTGCACCGCCTCCATGGGTTTTACAAAGGTGCCCTGTCCCTGTTTCTGGGTAATCAGTCCCATGGTGACCAGGCGCTGGATGGCATCTCTGATGGTGGTGCGGGACACATTCATGGCCTGGGCCAGCTCCCGTTCGGTCATCAGTTTTTCACCAGGCTTGAGCTTGCCCCTGTAAATCAGTTCCCGGATCTGATCAAAAACCTGATCTGAAATACGTTTGGGCTTTATGGGCTTGATGGATATAGTCATAATCCTTTGTTACATAGCGGTTCTGTTTTATATATTCAAAATTTAAACCATGAAGTATTTAATATTCCATTCATTTTATCAAGTTTTTTTTGATCATATGCTAATATGTTAATACCATTCCCCCGTCAAACAGCAGGTCTCCGCCCACCAGGTATCTTGAAAACCGGGAAAACCCGAATACAAACAGGTTGGCCACTTCCACCGGTGACATCATTTCCTTGACCCGGGAGGTCCCCATCATGACATCGGTCACCACCTGCTGGGGCGTGATCCCCCGCTGTTTTGCCTGGGCCGCCACCTGGTTCAGGGCCAGGGGGGTTTTGACAAATCCCGAGCTGATGGTAAAAGACCGGACCATGCCTTCCCCTTCAGCGGAGATGGACTGGCTCAGGGCCCGGAGCCCGAACTTGGTGATGTTGTAGACCGGTTTGTTTTTGGTGCAGATGTGGGCATGGACCGATGCCATGTTGGCAATGGCCCCTGCGCCTGCCTGTTTCATATGTGGTATCACCAGCTGGGAAAGGAAAAAGGGGGCCCTGAGCATGAGTGTCTGCATCATGTCATAGGTTTCCATGGGAAAATTTTCCACCGCATCAATGTGCTGGATCCCGGCGATATTGGCCAGGTATCTGATCTGACCGAGCCCGGCCGCCGTTTCCACGGCAGCTCTCACCTGTGCATCGTCGGTGAGGTCTGTTTTTATGAATGTGAAGGTGTTTCCGCCCAGGGCCAGGGCCATTTCTCCGGTTTTTTCCCCTTCGGTTTCATTGATATCCAGGCCTGCCACGGTCAGGCCGTTGACAGCTGCAGCAATGGTGACAGCCCGGCCGATGCCGGTGCCGCAGCCGGTCACAACACAGACGTTTTCCTTACAGAAATCATCATCTTCCAGTACCAGCACATCCTTTTTTGTGATTTCCGGTTCTTTGATCTCCATTTTTTTCTCCTTTCCGGTTGACAGGTTTTACAGGGTTATTTTTTCAAGGGTCCGGGCGTATAATTCCATGGGGTGCCGGACCCTGATGGAAGATCCGGCTTTTCCCAGCATATCCGATATCTGCATCATACAGGCCGGGCACCCGGTGGACACGGTTGTACAGCCGGTATTTTCTATGTTTTCCTCTTTGATTTTTCCAATGGTGCTGGACAGGTCATAATGGTAGATATTGAAACTGCCGCCCATACCGCAGCATTTATCAGAACCTGCCATTTCGTTCAACCGGCAGCCGGCTGCGGTGATGACCTGCCGGGGCTGGTCTGCTACCCCCAAAGATTTTTTCAGATGGCAGGGGTCATGATAGGTGACAATTTCTTTTTCTGATCCTTCTAAAAAGGTATCAAGCGGTGCAAGTCCCACCTGGTCCACCAGAAACTGGTTGATATCCATGGTTTTTTCAGACAGGGCGGTCAGTTTTTCGTGCATGCTGTCAGATGGGTTTTTGTAAACGGAAGGCCACAGTTTTTTAATGGTGGAGGTGCAGGTGGCGCACGCAGTCACCAGGAAATCGAAATCATGTTTTTCAAACAGGGCCAGGTTGTGGTCTATCAGCCGGGTAAAGCTGTCCCGGTCACCAGATGCCAGAGAGGGAATACCGCAGCACCCCTGGCCGGGGGGGATAACAACCCCTACCTTGTGATGGGACAGGACTTTCAGGGATGCAGAGGCCACATGGGGAAAGATTTTGTCTATCAGGCACCCGGTGAAAAAAGCAACCCGAAGTCCGGAACCGGCGCTTGTAAAGCCTTTTTCCGGCAGGGTTTTGTGAAACGGGGTGGTGCTCAGGGGCATGAAATTCCGGTGGGATAAAAGCGGGGAAACCAGGCGGGCACAGGAAGTGCCCTGGGCATTGGCAGAGGGTTTTGTGAAAAGTCCCTGGAACCGGCCTGCCCATTCCACAAGGGAGTCAAACCTGTCTGGTTTTGCCAGCAGTTGTCGGAAGACCAGCTTTTTGGCAGGGGACAGGCCTTTGTATTCTGCCAGAATGGCCCGGGCTTTGATGAATATTTCCACCACATTGACCCCGGAGGGGCAGTTGGCGGCACAGGACCCGCAGAGCAGGCATCGGTTCAGGCGCTGCTCCACCCCGTCCGGATCAGTGAAAATATTATCCATCAGCCCTGTGAGCAGGGCCAGTTTGCCCCTGGCCACATCCGCTTCTTTGCGGGTCTGTTCGAAAAGGGGGCATACCGACTGGCACATGCCGCAGCGAATGCAGGTCACCAGTTGTTCTTCCAGTTCTTTTACCAGGTTTGCCAGTTCTTTCATGCCTGCCATTATTAAGTTATACTCCTGTTATTTTGCCGGGGTTCAAGATATTGCGGGGATCCAGCGCAGCCCGCAGCTGCCTGGAAAACAAAATGGATGAATACCCGGCTTCTTTTTCCAGGAAAGGGGCTTTGGCAATGCCGGTGCCGTGTTCTCCGGAAAGGGTTCCCCCCATGGCCAGGGCCTTGTCAAAGATCTCTTCAATGGCCTGTTCCACCCGGTGAAATTCTTCTGTGTTCCTGCGGTCCGTGAGGATGGTGGGATGCAGGTTGCCGTCCCCGGCATGGCCGAAGGTGCCGATATCAATCCGGTACTTTCTGCCGATCTCCTGAAGGGCCCGCACCATGTCCGGAATTTTGCTTCTGGGAACCGTGGCATCCTCCAGCACCAGGGTGGGCTTGAGCTGGGCCAGGGCGGACAAAGCTGCTCTTCTGGCTGCCCAGATCCTGTCCCGCTGGGCATCATCTTTGGCCTGGTCAATGGTCCGTGCGCCCATTTTACGGCACAGGACCTTTACCTGTTCCGCTTCTTCGGCCACCACTGCCGGATGTCCGTCCACCTCGATGAGCAGCAGGGCTGCCGCATCCTTGGGAAGTCCCGCCTGTGAAAAGTCTTCCACCGCCCGGATGGTGAAGTTGTCCAGAATTTCCAAAGTGGCCGGCACAATGCGTGCGGAAATGATGCCGGCCACGGTTTCCGATGCCTGTTCAATGGTGTCATACACCGCCACCATGGCCTGCCTGGCCTTCGGGGCCGGGATGAGTTTGAGAATCACCTGGTCCAGAACCCCCAGGGTGCCTTCAGATCCCACCATAAGTCCGGTGATATTATAACCGGTGGCGCATTTCACGGTTCTTGATCCCGTCTTGATATAATTGCCCTGGCAGTCAAAAAAGTGCAGCCCCATGACATAATCCTTGGTCACCCCGTATTTGAGTCCCCGCAGCCCCCCGGCATTTTCCGCCACATTCCCGCCGATGGTGGAAACCGCCATGCTGCCGGGATCCGGGGGATAGAACAGCCCCAGTTTTTCCGCTTCAGCCGCCAGGGTTGCCGTCACAACCCCTGGTTCCACCACGGCATACATGTCCGCTTCATTGATTTCAATGATTTTATTCATTCTGCCGGTGAGTATCACGATGCCGGATGTCTGGGGAATGGTGCCGCCGGACAGATTGGTGCCTGATCCCCTGACCGTTATGGGAATACTGTTTTCATGGCACAGGGCGATGATTTCGCCGAGCTGGGTGGTGTTTTCGGGAATCACGGCAGCTGCAGGCATAACCGGGTCCAGCACTGCGGCATCATAGGAATAGGTGAGCATATCTTCTTTCTGGGTCAGCAGATGCTGCGGCCCCACAATTTTCTGGAGCGCATCCTGGATGGACCGGGGAATCATAGGCACCTCTTTTTGTTTATGGTATTACCAATTCAATATCAGATAAATTTTCGGTGTTGTCAAATGGTTATTTCATGGCACCGTTTCTGGCTGCACACAGCGCACAAAAAACATAACCTTCTGTTTTTTCTGAATATAGTATCGTATAGCAGACTTTCTTACAAAAAACAAACAAAAATTATTTTTTTCTTGACAAAGTGGTCCATATGGATTTTAGTATTGGTACTACCAAGAAAGTCATCAGTATTAAACAGTAAAATGACCATTTTGGACTTACCGGAATACCTTTAAGACCGATCCGGGAAAGGAGGCAAAAAAACATCTCAGGAATTATCTGAAGCCAGTCGTGTGAATAAATCATTTTTTTTTAAAGGACGGAGGAACGCATGAAAAAAGTATTAAGCATTTTGGTTACACTTATCATGGCAGTTGTCTTTATCTGCGGCACTGCCCATGCCAAACGCGAAAAATTCGGGGAAGATCCCCGGGCAAAGGAAGCAAAACGGGTATCATTCAAGACATCAGATGAGAAAATCCGGTGGAAAATGGTCATGCCCTGGTCCAAAGGCCTTCTGTTTTATGACATTGCATCCCATTTTGCCGACAGTGTCCGTCTGGCATCTGCCGGCCGTCTGGATATCAAACCGTTTTCCGCAGGAGAGCTGGTACCTGCTATGCAGAGTTTTGATGCGGTAAGCACTGGCGCGGCTGAAGTGGGCCATGACTGGCCCGGATACTGGAAAGGCAAAAATGAAGCCTTTGTTGCCCTGGCCTCTGTTCCCTTTGGCCTGGATGCAGAGCTCTACAATATCTGGCTGTATGAAAGAGGCGGCGTGGAGATGATGCAGGAAATATATGGCCAGTTCAACCTGTTTGCCCTTCCCGGGGGCCAGTGCGGCCAGGAAATGGGACTTTCCTCCAATAAAAGAGCCACCAGTATGGAAGATTTCAAGGGCATGCGGGTTCGTACCCCGGGCTGGTTCATGGATATTTTGAACAACCTGGGGGCGTCGGTGTCTCCCCTTCCCGGCGGCGAAGTTTATCTGGCTTTGGAGCGTGGTGTGATTGACGCAGCAGAATTTTCTTCTCCTGCCATCAACTATCCCATGGGATTTGATGATGTCACCAAATATGCGATTCAGCCGGGTGTCCACCAGCCAGGTATCCAGTGTGCGTTGTTTTTCAACAAAGATGCCTATGAAAAACTGCCCGAAGACCTCAAATGGATCATTGATATCTGTGCCAAGGAGACACAGTTGTGGAGCTACAGCTGGATCAACAACCTGAATGCAAAAGCCATTGAGCTGTTTGAGGATAAAATGGAATTTGTCCATATGGATAAAGAAACCCTTATCGAATTCCGTAAAACCACCAAAGAGTATATGAATTCTGTCAAGGCAAAATTCCCGGATGCCAAGAAACTCCTGGATTCCCAGGACCAGCTGATCGAGGATTATGCAGCCTGGCGCAAGGCCCGTGGCGGAGCGACCCCCTGGCCCTATGAGACCTATATCAGCGGCCAGATCCATGAATAAATCTATTGCCGGAAATATCCGTTTCAACGGATGACCAAGGCAAAAATTGTAAAAAACAGGTCCGGCAGTTCCGGAGAGATGCAATCCCGATATAACAAACTGCCGGATCCTGTTTCGTTTTTGATTCATTTTTTGAAAAGGAAACCAACATGTTGGAATCGTTATCAAACAATCTGGAAAAGATTATCCGCAAACAGGGAGATATCACCTCTTTTATCGTATATCCGCTGTTGATCATCGTGGTATATGAGGTGGCCATGCGGTATGTTTTCAACGCCCCAACCACATGGGCATTTGAAGCCACCACCTTTTTGTACGGGCTGCATTACATGTTCGGCCTTTCCTATGCTGATGTTCATGGTGCCCATGTTAAGGTGGATATCTTCACCTCCCTGGCATCGGAAAAAGTTCAGACGGTTCTCAGCATTATCACCAACCTGGTCTTTTTCATGCCGGTGACCATCTGCCTGACCCTGTATGGGATGAAATACGCATATCAATCCACGCTGGGCCTTGAAGTGAATTCCACTTCCTGGGCCCCTCCCATCTGGCCGTTGAAGATATTGATGGCTTTGTGTCTGGTATTTTTACTGCTCCAGGGCATCGCCAATCTGTTAAAGGATATCAACTCGCTCAAACAACAAGGAAGAAAGGTTAACCCATGAGTCTTGAATTCTTGACTGTGGCCATGTTTGTCACCCTTATTGTCGCTATCATACTCGGACACCCTCTGGCCTATACCCTGGCAGCGATAGCCACCCTGTTCGGCTTGATCGACAACGGGTTCAATATCCCCATGCTGTTTCAGATGTTTATCAACAATACCTGGGGATTGATGGAAAATTACACCCTGGTGGCCATCCCCTTGTTTATTCTCATGGCACAGTTGCTGGACAGATCCAAAGTGTCTGAAGCCCTGTTTGAATCCATGTACGTGGTGCTGGGCAGTATCAAGGGCGGCCTGGGCCTCGCAGTGGTGCTGGTGTGTACGGTATTTGCCGCCACCACCGGGATCATCGGGGCATCGGTGGTAGCCATGGGGTTGCTGGCAACCCCGGCCCTCATGGGCAAGGGCTACCAGAAAGAAATGACCGCAGGTATCATCTGTGCCTCAGGCACCCTGGGTATTCTGATTCCGCCATCCATTATGATGGTGGTGTACGGCGGGCTCACCGGCATGAAGGAAACGTCTGTGGGCAACCTGTTTGCCGGTGCTATTTTCCCGGGATTGCTGCTGGCGGGACTCTATTTCGCCTATATTCTTATCCGATGCAATATCAACCCGACACTGGGGCCCCCCATTTCAAAAGATGAGGCATCCGGGTATACCGCCGGCCAGAAATGGGCCATGACCCTGAAATCTCTGGTCCCGCCCCTGGCGCTGATCCTGGCGGTCATGGGAACGATCCTGGGCGGGGTAGCTACCCCCACGGAAGCTGCCGGGCTCGGGGCTTTTGGTGCGGTGCTTCTGGCTTTTTTCAACAGAAAACTCAACTGGACGGTTCTCAAGGAAAGCGGCTATGCCACGTTGAAAACCACTTCCATGGTCATGATGCTTTTCATCGGGGGAAAGTTTTTCTCTGCAGTGTTTTTGAGCATGGGCGGCGGGGATGTGGTGGCGGATCTGCTCATCGGTTCGGGAATGAACCAGTGGATCATTTTGTTCATCATGATGTTCATCGTCTTTATCATGGGCATGTTCATTGACTGGGCAGCAATCCTGCTGGTGACGGTACCCATTTTTCTGCCCATTGCCATTGAGCTGGGGTTTGATCCTTTGTGGTTCTCCCTGCTGCTGTGTGTGAATCTTCAGACCTCTTTTCTCACCCCGCCCTTCGGGTATGCCCTGTTTTATTTCAAGGGTGTAGCGCCGCCGCAATTCACCATGATGCATATTTACAGAGGCATCATGCCCTTTGTTCTCTTGCAGCTGATCAGTATCGCACTGCTGTGCCTGTTTCCGTCTCTGGTCACCTGGCTGCCGGGGGTGTTTTTCGGATAAGGGCGGTTGGTTCAAATAACGGTCATGCCCTTCCGGGCACGACAAATAAGGAAACAATGGGACAGGTTGTTCAATTCTTTCATATAAAAAACAAAAAGGGAGGCAGATATGGTGAATACCACTACCGGCGGTACAAAAGATCTGGCTGCGGTGTTTACACAAAAAGCCTCCCTGGTGAGCGCCTGTGTCCATGAAGTGAAAGACCGGGCAGCGGCCATGGACAAAACCCTTGCACTGCTGGCCCAAAAACCGCCCCTGGATCCGCAGATGGCCTCTGGAAAAAAACCGGATTCCTCCGTAAAGATTCTGGCAGCCCCCAACCTGGACCATGACGGATTCCGGCAGCTGTCTGACCAGTGCCGGGCGTTTTCCCATATCCGCGTGATCCGGGACGGGCTGCGCGATTTTCCCGGCGGTATTGACATGGGGGTGACAACAGCGGATTATGGCATTGCCGACACCGGCACCCTGGTGATCAATTCCAATGACGAACACACCCGCCTGGCCACCATGCTCTGTGAGGTGCATGTGGCCATCCTGAGGGTGTCGGATATCCGGAAAACCGCCCTTTCCATGACCGATGAACTGGCAGCATTGACCCGGCAGAAGGGATCCTACACCGCCTTTGTCACCGGTGCCAGCCGGACCGCTGATATTGAACGGGTCCTGGCCATCGGGGTGCATGGGCCCCTGGAGCTGCATATCATCCTGGTGGAGGAAAAATAATGGAAAACCACGAGAGCCTCAAATCGTATAAACACCGCCTGGATGATGCCCTGGACAACCGGTTTCTGCGCCAGGCCATGGACAAGTTCGCCGTGGCCTACCGCGCATCCAGAGAAAACGCGTTTGCCGGCATGGATGTGGCGGACCTGATCCAGCAGGTGGCAGACATCAAGGCAGGGGCTATTGCAGACAGCAAAGCCCTGCTGGAGCGGTTTATCAGAAAGGCGAAAGCACATGGTGTCCATGTGCATCTGGCAGACACGGCAGAAGATGCCAACCGCATTATCGGTGAGATCGCCCAAAAAACCGGTTCAAAAAAGATTGTCAAATCCAAATCCATGACCGCAGAAGAAACCCATCTGAACCGGTGGCTGGAAAATCTCGGGCTGGCGGTCACAGAAACCGATCTCGGGGAATGGATTGTCCAGCTGCGCAAGGAAGGCCCTTCCCACATGGTCATGCCTGCCATCCACCTGTCACGCTTCCAGGTGGCAGACCTGTTTTCCGATGTCACCGGAACAGATCAGGAGGCAGAGATCGACCGCCTGGTCAAGGTGGCCAGAAAAGAGCTGCGGGAAAAATTTGTTCAAGCGGACATGGGCATCACCGGTGCCAACTATGCCCTGGCAGACACCGGCACCATCGGCATTGCCACCAATGAAGGCAATGCACGGCTGGTCACCACCCTGCCCCGGGTCCATGTGGCCCTGGTGGGGATTGATAAACTGCTGCCCACCCTGGCTGATGCATTGACCGTGAACCGGATTTTGCCCAAAAACGCCACCGGCCAGGCCATTACTTCCTATGTCACATGGATAACCGGGCCGTCTGAATGCAAAACCACCCCGTCGGGAAAGCGGGAGATGCACATCGTGTTCCTGGACAACGGCCGCAGCAAAATTGCGGCGGACCCGGTGTTCTCCCAGGTGCTCCAGTGTGTCCGGTGCGGGGCCTGCGCCAATGTCTGCCCGGTGTACCGCATGGTGGGGGGACACCAGATGGGACACATCTATATCGGGGCCATCGGCCTGATCACCACCTATTTTTTTCATGGCCTGGAAAATGCGAAAAACCTGGTGCAGAACTGCACCAACTGCGGGGCCTGCAAGGCGGTGTGCGCTGGCGGCATTGATCTGCCCTATCTGATCAAGGAGATCCATGCCCGGATCCAGGATGAGGCGGGCCACCCGCTGCAGAGCCTTTTGCTGGGCAAGGTGCTCAAAAACAGAAAATTGTTCCACCGGCTGCTGCGCACAGCCTACCTGGCCCAGAAACCGGTTATAGACAAAAACACAGGCCCTGCGGCAAAGGAACAGGGGCCGGGTTTTTTGCGCCATCTGCCCATGATTTTTTCTTCGGACCACAATTTTCGGGCGTTGCCGGCCATTGTCAAAACCCCTTTCCGGGACCGGTTTGCAGCCCTGAACCAGCCGGTCCAAAACCCCCGGTTCACCATTGCTTTGTTTTCCGGGTGCGTTCAGGATTTTGTCTATCCTGAACACCTGGAAGCAGCCATGAAAGGATTTGCACAGCACAACATCAATGTGGTTTTCCCCCTGGATCAGTCCTGCTGCGGTCTGCCTGCCGTAAGCTTGGGAGAGACATCCGCGGCCCGGGATGTGGCCCTCCAGAACCTGGATGCCATGGCCATGGGGCGCAAAAGTTATGATGCAGTGGATTATATTGTGACCTTATGCGCCTCCTGTGCCTCCCATCTCACACACGGGGTGCCCAAACTGGTCAGAGACTATGCTCCCGAAAAAGCGGCCGCCTTTGCTGCCAAGGTGATACCATTCTCCGCTTTTATGAACGATGTAGTGGGTATTGCGCCCGGCTCCGGTTCCGGCAAAAAAATTGCATTTCACTCTCCATGCCACCTGTGCCGCGGGCTTGACATCCACAAGGCTCCCCATGAGGTGATTGAAAAATCCGGCAACCAGTATGTGTCCACTGCAGAAGAAGAAACCTGCTGCGGGTTCGGCGGCAGTTTTTCCACCACATTTCCGGCGGTTTCCCGGGAAATCCTTTCCAGAAAGCTGGATGATGTCCAGGATTCGGGCGCAGAAATTCTGGTGACAGAATGCCCGGGGTGTGTGCTCCAGCTGCGGGGCGGGGCTGTAAAACAAGGCAGAAAGCTCACTGTTTGTCACCTGTCTGAACTGCTGTATCCCCCAACGGAACCCCAGGGGTAAGTACTGGGCAATTAATTATATATACCGCCATCCCTTTTGAGTAACGGAAATGACCTGGCGGGCATATTAAGCTAAACCGAAGCTTCGTCCTCTGTGGGTGCCTTGGGCCCGGCCCGAGATAAAATCTGACGGTCCGGTCACAAGGCACCCACAGAGGGCTTGTTCAAAATAGATCTGGCGCTGCATCTTTCTGCGGCTGCCTCAGAGGCTGACCCTGGCTTGTGTTTTCCTGCTGTTCATGTTAGAGTATGGTCTTTAGATTGCGAAAAACAGTTCGTAATTTTTAATATATTTTAAACAGGAAAAGAAAAGGAGAACAATGCAGACCCCGAAAAGACACCGTATTCAACTGCCGCAAAATTCGGCCAGCAGCCTGTCCCAGGATGAAGCCTATTTTTATGTATATACATCAGAAACAGAAAAAATCAAACTGCGGTTCCATGATTATGACAAAATATATGATATTCCCGGTCTTTATGAACAGATATTTTATGACCGCCTCAAGTGTGTTTCACCTGTCAAGGTAGCGGAAATACTGAAATCCGCCATCAACCAGACCAATGAAAATTTTACGGAACTGCGGGTACTGGATCTGGGCGCAGGAAACGGGTTAATGGGAGAAGCCTTTAAAAAATACGGCGTCGCCCGTCTGGTGGGTGTAGATATCATACCGGAAGCCAAAACAGCAACCGAGCGGGACAGGCCCCATCTGTACGATGCCTACTATGTGTCCGATTTCTGTAACCTGTCCCCGGATGAAAAAGAAGAATACCAGTCCTGGTCGTTGAACTGCCTGACCGTTGTTGCAGCCCTGGGATTCGGCGATATCCCCACCAAAGCATTTGTTGAAGCATTCAACGTGATCCAGTCTCAAGGGTGGGTGGGATTCAACATCAAGGAGACCTTTTTGAACGAATCAGATGATTCCGGATTTTCACGCATGATCCGGGAACTGATTTTTTCCAAATATATGGACATGTATCATCTGGAACGGTACCGGCACCGGCTGTCCATAGAAGGAGAACCCCTCTACTACTACGCCATCGCTGCAAGGAAAAACGCAGACATTCCTGAAAAAATGGCTGAAAAATTTTCAGCGCTCTAGTTTCTTGCCTGACTTCGCCGGCATATTGGCTTTTCCCGGCATCTGTCTCTATGCCAGTGCGGGTTTTCTTATCCGCACTGGTTCAGGGGTGAAAACAGGATCGGGAATACTGGTGGAGGTAACAGATTCATTGAGTTCCTGGTCAGCCCCGTAAATATCCCGTACCACAGACGGGGTGAGCTTTGACGGCGCATCATCGAACACGATGCGGCCCTGGAGCATACCGATCACCCTGTCACAATAGGTTCTTGCCGTATCCAGGGTGTGCAGGTTGCACAGCACGGTCAGATTGTCCCGGTCCCGGATCTCACGCAGGGCCGTCATCACCTTTTCCGCACTCAATGGATCCAGGGAGGCGATGGGCTCATCCGCCAGCACCATTTTGGGCTGCTGCATCAGGGCCCGGGCAATGGCCACCCGCTGCTGCTGGCCCCCGGACAGGGTTTCGGCCCGCTGCAGGGCCTGGTCCGCAATCCCAAGGCGGTCCAGGGCGGCCAGGGCTTCATCCACCATGTGACGTCCGAAAATACAGAACAGGCTTTTTATGGTGCTGTGGCTGTTGAGCCGGCCCATGAGCACATTGGTCACCACGTTCAGCCGGGGCACCAGGTTGAACTGCTGGAAGATCATGGCGCAGTCCCTTTGCCACCGGCGTTTTTCACTGCCGGAAAGCTGCAGTATTTCCCGGTCATTGATCCGGATGGATCCCCGGGTGGCATCGGTGAGCCGGTTGATCATGCGAAGAAGCGTGGATTTTCCCGCACCGGAGGGCCCGATAACACCCACCATCTGGGGCTGGTCAATGGAAAAGGACACGGCATCCACAGCGGTTATTTTTCCGAATGTTTTGGTCAGGTCTGCTATTTTCATAATATCCTCATCTGGTTTCTATAAAAAGCAACATCTGCAAGGGTCATATTCCGGACCGGCCGTGAATCAGGCGGCTCCGCAGTTTGGCAGAGACCGTATCCATGACCATGACCAGGGAAATGGTCAGCAGAATGAGATAAAATACATTTTCCCAGTGGCGCTGGGTGTTCATGGCTTCCACCAGCATCAGGCCGATGCCGCCGGCACCCAGGGCACCGATAATGGTGGCGGACCGGACATTGGATTCCAGGTAGTACAGGGTCTGGGAAACAAACACCGGAATGATCTGGGGAATGACACCGAACCGGTAAAACTGCAAGCGGTTGGCCCCGGTGGCATGGACCCCTTCCATTTGTTTTTTGTTGACCCCTTCCAGGGCCTCGGAAAACAGTTTGCCAAGGGACCCTGTGTCGGTAAAGGCTATGGCCAGGGCCCCGGTCAGGGGTCCCAGTCCGAAAGCCCGGATAAAGA
>DATFKQ010000081.1:0-22028 GCA_035268565.1 Desulfotignum sp.
GCTTTTTTTCCTTTTGGGCACTTGTTCCCAGTTGGAAAAAGACAGGACCAAGGGATCCGGTTAAGCCATGATTCTTCAAACAGGCAGCACATAATTGTATCATCTGATCCAGGATCATCTGCCTTTCTGCAGTATCGGTGCCCGGTTTCAAATGATAGGTGCGTACCAGCACGGTGCAGCGGTCGAGCTCCGGAACAGCACCCCTGGATTTGATTAATTTCTGCCATTGGTTCGCAGTGGGTATTGCACTTGACATATCAACCATCCTTTCTCATGGAGAAGCCACCATGTCTGGAAAAAAAGCAATAGATCACTTTTTCTGGTAACAGCCCTCTGTCACATTGTCAAGATTCTTTTCAATCAACTGGGTTTTATAAGGTATTTTTCAGCCAAAGGCTGTTTTTACCCACTGCACCGCACTGACCGGTCATGGAACCGTTTGAGTTTGGCCTGAACCGCTCCGAACACAGTCCCTTCCGGGAACACAAAATTCTCGTCAGCCCTGCCTGCAGGTACGCCGGTCAGCACTTCGATCCCCTGGGCGATGGCCGATACCTGATAAATATGAAATACGCCCTTTTCAACAGCCTCTCTGACCTGTTTTTTGAGCATGAGATTGTTCACATTGGCGGACGGGATCATGACCCCCTGGTCGCCGGTCAGGCCCCGGGCGGCACAGACATCGAAAAACCCTTCGATCTTTTCGTTAACCCCGCCTATGGACTGGATTTCCCCTTTCTGGTTCACAGAACCGGTGACGGCGATCCCCTGCCGGATGGGATATCCGGAAAGACTGGACAATACAGCATACAATTCCGTGGAAGAGGCACTATCGCCTTCGATACCCCCGTAGCTCTGCTCAAAGGTGATACTCATGGAAACACTTAACGGGTAATTCTGGGCAAACATTCTGCCCAGGTATCCGGCCACGATCATAACGCCTTTGCGGTGGGTCTGCCCGGAAAGCTCGGCTTCATGCTCCACATTGATGATCCCCGGCTTTCCCATATAGGATTCCGCTGTTATCCGGGAAGGCCGGCCGAATGCCAGTTCTCCGATCTGGTAAACCGCCAGGGCATTGACCTGTCCCACCACAGAGCCGGTCAGGTCAATAAGAATGGAGTGGTCATCATATCTTTCCTGAATCTTTTCCTCAAAAAGATTATGGCGAAACCGGCATGCATCCCGGGCCTGCACTACATGATCACCTGTCACAGCAGGGGCCTGCGCCTTTTTGGCCCAGTAAGCCGCCTCCTTGAGCATGTCCACTATCCGGCCGAAACGCAAAGAAAGCTTGTGTTTGTTCTCAGCTATTCTATTGCCGTTTGCCACAATGGCGGTCACACCACAGGGCGTGAAAGGCAGCAGTTTTTCAGAATTACAGACCTGGGCGATAAATCGGGCATAGTTTAACAGGGTTTCCTGATCAAGGTCCACTTCATGGTCAAAATCCGCCCTTACCTTGAAAATCTTGTTGAATTTCGGATCTGATCCCTGGAGGGCCAGAAAAATATCATACCGGCCCACCAGAATGACCTTTACATCCAGAGAAATCGGGTCAGGCCGCAAAGATGCCATGGCTGTGCCGGTCTGATCAGGTGGATCCTGAATATATAATTTTTTGTTCTGCAGGGTGGTTTTAAGGGTTTCCCAGACAACGGGACTGCGCAAAAGGGAATCGATTTCCAATACCAGAAACCCCTTGTCCGCCCGCAACACAGACCCGGCCTGGACCATGGTAAAATCCGTTGTACCTGTACCTTTGGCCGGCATTCTTTCAATTTTTCCAAACAGGTTCTGAAAGGTGGGGGCGGGTTCAGAAATCACCGGAGCCCCGTGTTCCCCCCGGCGGTCCACCAGCACATTGACCTGGTATCTTTTCTCCAGAAACTGCGCCATGGCAGCTGAATCAGGCCCCTGCTCCGCTTCAGGATCCAGGGCCTTGAGCAGCAGGGGGATATTGTCTTTCATGTCTTTTTTTGCATCTTCCAGAAACTTACGGGCCTGGGGCCAGTTTTTAAAATCTGCAAAGGCCAGATCCATTTCTTCGGAAAACAGGCTGCCCGCCATTTCCGCCACCATGTTTTGAAAGCTTTCCTGCATTTTTTTTGCCAGGGTTTGAATTTGCTTAAACGCATCATTCATCTGCTGCTGCACCCGGGCCAGGTTTTTCTCCACACCGGCTTTTTTATCCGGATCATATTCCTGGAGCAGCTCCGGAGAAACCGGTTCACCATCTTTCACCGGTACGGCCTTATATCCTTTTTCGGTTTCAACAATGCCGATATCCAGTTTTGCAGCAAACGCTTCCACCTGGGACATGAGACGGTGCTGGTTGTGGGTAAATTCTTTTTGGATCTGATCTTGTTTTTCCTGGAAGGATTTATTGTCAAATGCCTGGGGGAGTTTCACTTTAAGGGTTTCAATAAACTGGGTCACCCGGCGGGAGAAAAACACGCCTGAACCAGTGGGAAGTTTCATGGCCCTGGGACAATAGGGATCATCAAAATTGTTCACCAGACACAGATCCTCAGGCGTGTCCTGGCTTCTGGCAAAGGCCGTGAGAATATCTCTGGTTATCGTGGCTTTGCCGGTACCTTCATATCCTGTGATAAAAATATTGTAGCCCGGACCTTTCATGTCCAGGCCGAACCGGATGGCTTCCACCGCACGGCGCTGGCCGATGACACTGTCTAAAGGGTCCAGGTCGGCTGTCGTGGTGAAATGAAACGGGTCATCTTCACATTGCCGGCTCAAATCTGCTGGTTTCACGCTGTATTTTTGGGTCATCCTGCCGCCTTTCACAAGGTATTTATCGCACTCTACAGCACTGCTTCTTCATCATAGACATTGCAGATACAGCATAAAAACGTGGCAGGTTCGTCTGTGGTGTTTTTCATGCCGTGGGGCTGCATGCTGGGAATGTAGATGGAAGTCCCGGGCCCGCAGACTTTCTTCTTGTTTAATTCATCTGTTTTTTGATCAAATTCCCAGCATTCGAACTCTCCGGACAGAATATACATGGTCTGGTGATAAAAATGGTTGTGAATAGGGATCTGTCCTCCGGGCTGAATGGTGAAAAACCGCAGCCCGTATTCCGGAATCCCGTTTTCGTCCTCACCGTGCTGGGACAGCCACCGAATGCTTGTGCCGATGACATCCAGGTGTTTGCCTTTGTAGGGAAACGTATCTATTAATTTTTCTTCACAATCCTTCCAGTGTACAACCTTCATGGGATAACTCCTTAAAATGGTTTCTGAAATGTTCAGCCTGCCATAATGCATGAAAAAATACCAGCACAATATTGTCTTGCCAGGGCAATCGCAATTAACAGATACAGCATCCGGAAATGCTGCTATTTTTATTTTTTTCTTGTCAACACCTGCCTGAGCAGTTAATAGTTTCTTAACAAAATTATGGACAGGACAACACATGGAAACCAGCCTGAAAAAAAAGTGGATCAAGGCAATTGTACTGGGACCCAGGCAGATCCTGTTTGGGCTTGAAATGGATGACGCCCGCTGCACTGATCTGGTCTTGTCATGCATTGCCGAACAGTGCACCATGCACGGCCAGGCCAATCTTTTTGATATTATAACCGCGGTGTCAAGGCGGAACAGCCTGCCTGAATCAGAAATCCTTCAGATGATTTTTGGATTTGTGCATGAACTCAAGCTCTGCTTCTATTTTGAAGGCCGTCAGATACCGGCCCTGGAAGCCAAACAGAAACTGCTGGATTCACCAGATACAGACGTCCGACTGGTTCTGAACAAAAAAGTGCCGGCAGCAGCATTCAGTGCAGTGCAGCAGACTTTTCAGCTGATGGAAATGCCATTTGCAGATTGTGAAGACCAGCACGGCTTTGCATTTGCGGCATTACACATGTTTGCGCAGTGGCACTATGATGTGAAAACTTTTTATTCCAGGGCCGTCACCGGTTCCTACCCGGGCAGAGATGAGATGGCCAGACTGCTTGCATTTACAGGCCGCCTGCTGCAAAACCAGACCGCACATGCTGTTTTAAACGACTGTTTCAACCAGAAAAATCATTTACCGGCCATGGCCCGGAAATTTCAAAAAATCCGCACATTTTATACAAAGGATATAAGCTTCTGGGATCAGCTGGCACAGGCCATGCCGCAATTTGGTGAAAACCTGCCGCACATAAAGAAAAATCCAGAAGCTGCTGCTGCATACAGCCAGCTGGCTGGCATTATTTGCTCTCCCTACCCTTTTGACCGGATCCAGACAGCCCGGGAGCTTTTCCATACGGTCAATACATATCATCAGCAGATTGAATTTCAGAAATTGCAAGACTGCCGGCAGCAGGCAAAAGATCGGATAGATGGGGTTATCACCAAACTGACAGCTGATCTGGCAACCCTTAATATAGATCCGGACCTGCGCAACCGGATTTTATTGCCGCTGCGGCAGACCCAAAAAAAATTTACCAGCCTGGCTGATATCCGGCAGGTAAACAGACTGTGCAGGGACACCATTGATCTGGCCATGGACCAGTTTGAGGAGTTAATGGAAACCTGAACACACAGGCTATCCCACAGATGCAGCTGCCTGCCATCCATGGGTTTTTGCCAGCTTTTCAAACATCTGGACAATCCCTGCCACAAGGCGGAACACCATGTCACTGCCACCGTTTTCAGAGGCGCTGCTGTCAAAAAACAGGTGCAGATCCGATGCCATACCGTCTTCTTTTTTCCAGTAGCAGATCATCATGGGCACCAGGGGCAGCGGCTGCAGGACCATGGAAATATCTGACTGGTACAGTTCCTCCACCTGTTTTCCGTTAAAAATCATGGCCAGATCCTCAAACAGATCCGGATAGGTATCGGCAATTTTTTTCAAGGGCTCTTCGGTGCGCTTCACAAACAGGCCGTTCAGTTCCCGGCCGCCTGCAAGCTCCCGGAAAGACACCCATTCCCCGGTAAGCGGAACCCCTTTGCTTTCCAGGACATATGTCAGCACAGGCCCTGTAATCCAGGGATTGACATGAATATCAGAATGAAAGCGGCCGGTATTGTCCACTGAAAAGGGTTTGCCGAAAATCCGGATGGTGAGTCTGGCTTTATCATATTTTCCCCCGGTTCTATCAGCCGCTTCGGCAAGATCCAGGTCTGCCAGTTTTTGCTTCAAGACAGCAAGCTCTTTTTCCTGTTCCGCTTCTCCGGGCCTGTGTCCCTGATTGGCATTTTCCTGGTACCGGGCCAGAATTTCAGCATCCAGGTGCGGGCATTCTGACAATTTTTTTTGCCCGAGAAACACCTTTGATGCAAAGGCCAGACAGGTGGTTTCATTGCATTTTCTGCAATTGGATTTATCAAGGAGTGTAAATACTTCCATGGCATTGGCAAACATGATCTGTCTCCGGTAATCGGTTTCACATGATCTGTTTTTACCACAAACCCACCAGCAATTCAACCAGACAGGGTGTATCCCAAAAAAATAAAGCTTGTGTTTTGACTGCATTGTGGTAAACTGATTCTTTTATGGTGCCATCCGGTCGGCACCTGGAGTATTGCGGTCGATTCCCTAATCTTAAAATTTACCCCAATCCTTACGAATGTATACTTTTTTTGCCTGGATCGGTTCTGTATTCTGCAGGCGGGCGTTTTTTTTAAGAAGGAGAATTACCTATGTCGTTTGACACCCTGGGTCTTCAGACCCCTATGCTCCGTGCTGTTGAGGCACTGGGCCATACCACCCCCACCCCTATTCAGGAAAAGGCCATCCCCGAAGTTCTTACGGGAAAAGATATCCTGGCAGGTGCCCGTACCGGTACCGGAAAAACCGCTGCTTTTGCGCTGCCAATTCTGCAGCGCCTGGACCAGGACAAGGGGAAACATCGTCTTCCCCGGGCCCTGGTCCTCACCCCCACCAGAGAGCTTGCTGCCCAGGTGGAAAATGATTTTAAAGACTATGGACGATTTTTATCCCTGCGCACTGCCGTAATTTTCGGCGGGGTAAACATCTCTCCTCAGATAAAACAGTTTCAAAAAGGTGTGGATATCCTGGTGGCCACCCCCGGCCGTCTGCTGGACCATCTGGGCCGCAAAACCCTTGACCTTTCCCAGGTGCAGTTCCTGGTGCTTGACGAGGCCGACCGCATGCTGGACATGGGCTTTATCCATGACATCCGCAAAGTGATCAAATGCCTGCCGGCCAGACGTCAGAACATGCTGTTTTCCGCCACCTACACCAAAGAAATACGGCAGCTGGCTGACGGGTTGCTCAAAAATCCGGTACAGATCGAAGTTTCGCCGGGAAACGCAGCTGCCCAGGGCATTGACCAGGAGGTGTACCAGGTCTCCCAGACCGGTAAACGCACCCTGCTGTCAGGCCTGATAAGGGATGGCAACTGGCACCAGACCCTTGTGTTTACCCGCACCAAACACCGGGCCAACCGTCTGACCAAACAGCTTCTCAGCGACGGGATCACTGCTGCCGCCATCCACGGCAACAAAAGCCAGGCCACCCGGACCCGGGCTTTGGCTGATTTTAAAAGCGGTGCGGTACAAACCCTGGTGGCCACGGACATTGCGGCACGGGGCCTGGATATCAAGCACCTGCCCCATGTGGTGAATTTTGATCTGCCCCATGTGCCGGAAGATTATATCCACAGGATCGGCCGCACCGGCCGGGCCGGCGAACAGGGAACCGCCCTGTCTCTGGTGAGCAGCGATGAACAGGACCTGCTGGTGAAAATCCAGCGGCTGCTCAAAAAACAGCTGCCCGTGAAACAGGCCCAGGTCAGCGCTGTGGATAAAACCATTCAGACCCCTGTTTCAGAAAAATCCAGATCACGTTCTCCAAAAGCCAGGCCTGCTGCAAAAACAACAAGGCCTGATAACGGGCGGGGGCGGCAGCGCAAAAACACAAACTGGCTGCCGTCAGGTCTCAAGCCTAAAAGACAGGCAGAAGCCTGGTCAGCTGTATAATAAAACAATAAATTGACACAAATGCCCGGGGCAGTTACACTGTGTTTCATCACACAGGACAAGGCTCCGGGCACTGATAGCAGACAGTTCCTTTTGCCGGCGTCCCATGGACAAGGAGGCACTTTATGGGAACCAATAACCTTGTGTTTCTCGAACTGCTGGAGTGGTTTGATGAAACCGGACAGGAACTGGTCCACCGGCTGCCGGAACAGGGATCAGCTGATATCAAATACGGGGCCCAGCTGGTGGTAAGGGAAAGCCAGGCCGCCGTTTTTTTCTACAACGGCAAAGCCGTAGGGGCTTTCGGCCCGGGCCGACATACTCTGAAAACCGCCAACATCCCCATTCTCACAAAGGTTTTGAGCCTTCCCTGGGGATTTAACAGCCCCCTGCGGGCTGAAGTCTATTTCACCAACCTGAAAACCTTCACCAATTTTAAATGGGGTACCAGGGATCCGGTGGCGTTCAAAGATACGGAACTGGGACTGGTGCGGCTCCGGGCATTTGGTATATTCAATGTCAAAATTGTCCAGCCAGTGCTGTTTGTCAACCGTCTGGTGGGTACCCAGGGCATATACAATACACTGGAAGTAACAGAATATCTCAACCAGGTGGTGGTCTCCCGGTTCAATGACTATATCGGAGAAGAGATCGCCACCATCTTTGATCTGCCCGCCCGGTACGATGAACTGGCCGGGGGACTTGCCAGGCGCCTCCAGGAGGATTTTTCCCTGTTCGGTCTGCACCTTACCCAGCTGTTTATCAATGCCATCACACCGCCCCCCGAGGTGCAGAAAGCTATTGACGACAAAAGCCGCCTAAGCGTGTTTGACGACATGAACAAGCTCATGCAGATGAAAACCGCCATGGCCATGGAAAAAATCGCTGACAACCCGGACGGCACTGCTGCCGGCGGTGCCCAGGCCGGCATGGGAATGGGGCTGGGGGTTATGCTGCCCGGCATGTTTGCAAAACAGCTGCACACCCCGGACAATCAGAAAACGGCTTCATCTGCAACCGCAGCGTGTCCTGAATGCCGCAGTACTGTCCCTGAGGATGCCAATTTCTGCCCCGCCTGCGGACACCAGCAGGTGATATTTGAAAAATGTTCCCATTGCAGCAAAAACCTCACCCCTGGCGCCCGGTTCTGCCCCAGGTGCGGCAGCAAAGTGGAAAAAAAGCCTGCAGCCCGCTTCTGTGCCCATTGCGGGGCTGAAAATCTGCAGGAGGCTGTCTTCTGCAACCAGTGTGGAGAAAAACATTAGCTTCCGGGTTTCCCATCAATGCCCCCAGTGCGGGGCCCCCATTGTCCTGGATGAAGACACCCTGTTCTTTGTCTGCGAATACTGCCGGGTAAAGTCCTGCATCTGTCAGCAGGGGTTTCCCCGGTACATGTTTTCCCGATCTTCCGCTGCAATGGCACATCCAGGGGCCCCTGATGATGACGACCTGCTGTATATTCCCTATTGGCGTTTCAAAGGGGTGCGCTACACCTGTAATGCCCCCGGGGTGACCCACAAATTCCTGGATCTGTCCGCCCTTGCCCTGGAAGAATCCTCCCTCAACCTGCCGTTTTCTCTGGGATTCCGGTCCCAGGCTTTGGCCCTGAAGCAGATCACGCCAGAAACCCGGGGCAGATTTCTCCGGCCGGCAGATGCAAAAACAGTCCTGGGCCGGACACAACAGTCCCGTTCCCGTATGCAGGGAAAATCGGTTTCCGGGTTTACAGAAGATATCGGTGAAACCCGCAGCCTGATTTATTCCCCGTTTTATGCAAAAGACGGAATCCTGGTGGATGCCATCCTGAACTGCCCCACCGGGTCTGTCCCTGAATCGGACCGCAATCTGCAGTCTTTGCCAGTATGCCGGCCGGAAAAACAGACCGTTTTTGTGCCGGGCCTTTGTCCGGCCTGCGGATGGGACCTGGAAGGCAGCCGGGATTCTCTGGTGCTGGTGTGCCGCAACTGCCATAGCCTGTGGAAAGCACGGGACCGGCACCTGGCCAGGGTCAGATTCGCCTGTGCCCGCCCCGGAAATGATACCGATGTCATGGTCCCGTTCTGGAAAATATCTGCCAGAATCTTTTCATTTTCCCTGTCCTCTTATGCAGATCTGGTCCGGCTGGGCAATCTGCCCCGGGCCCTAAAACCTGAATGGGAAAACCAGTCCCTTTTTTTCTGGGCACCCGCCTTTAAAATAAGGCCCCGGATTTTTCTGCGCCTGGCCACCCAGCTGACGGCATGCCAGCCTGACCAGGCCCTGGACAAAAAAATCTGCACACAGACACATGTACCGGTGACACTGCCGGCAGCCGAAGCTGTCCAGAGCATCCGCATTCTTCTGGCCGGCCTGTCAAAACCGTTGAATGACCATCTCCCGGCCCTGTCGCAGATGCAGATAGAACCTGTCCATGCCATGCTGGTATACCTTGCCTTTGAAGAACAACTTCATGATTATGTGCACCCGGAAATCCAGGCTGCCATCAATAAAAATGCACTGGCCCTGTCATCAAATCTGTAATTCGTGTAGCCAA
Organism: Desulfotignum sp.; assembly: GCA_035268565.1. GTDB lineage: Bacteria > Desulfobacterota > Desulfobacteria > Desulfobacterales > Desulfobacteraceae > Desulfotignum. The sequence goes on from DATFKQ010000081.1 coordinate 9,487, forward strand.
ATCTGTAGGTCCTGTGTCAATGATTTTGGCAAAAACCCCCATGCATGCTGTATGACAGAAAATCAAAAAAAGGCCGACTTTACAAAGGCCCGGCCCGGTCTTATAATTTTTTACATTATGAACCCGACATCACCCCATAAACACACAGGAGCAGACCATTGAAACAGATACTGGTACTGGCCAGCACCAACCAAGGCAAAACACGGGAGATTCAGGATCTTTTAAAAGGATTCCCCCTGGACATCAAAAACCTCAATGATTTCGGCCCCATTCCAGAGGTCATTGAAGACGGTGACACCTTTGACGACAATGCCTATAAAAAAGCATCATTTACCGCACGGGTTCTGGGATATCCTGCCATGGCAGATGACTCCGGCCTGTGCGTGGAGGCCCTTGGCGGTTCACCCGGGGTTTTTTCCGCCCGGTATGCCGGTAAAAACGCCACAGATGCCGATAATGTGGCCAAACTACTGGCAGATCTGGAACCGCATGAAAACCGCAGGGCATCATTTGAATGCGTTATCTCCATTGCGGTTCCCACAGGGGCGGCCCTGACATACGAGGGATCCTGCGAAGGCATCATCACAAGAAAACCGGCCGGGGAAAACGGATTCGGGTATGACCCCTTGTTTTATTTTCCGGCATATGACAAGACCTTTGCCCAGCTGCCCATGGAAGAAAAAGCACAGGTGAGCCACCGGGGAAAAGCCTTAAAACAGGTGGCTGATGAAATGGACAAAATCCTGGACTGGATTGACATCAACATGCCCCGGTTTGAACGGGTGGCATGCAATAAAGGATGATACTGCCATGACAACCTATGAAGATTTTACCGCCCTGGTAAAGGAAAACCGTTCCTGCCGACGGTTTGACAATGCCTGCCCCATCACCATGGATGAATTGAAAGATCTGGTGGACCTGGCCCGGCACTGCGCGTCAGCCGCCAACAACCAGCCGTTGAAATACATCCTTTCCACGGATGCACAGACCAACAGGAATATTTTTTCCTGCCTGGGCTGGGCTGCCTATCTGACGGACTGGCCAGGGCCGGAAACGGCGGAACAGCCGTCAGCCTATATTGTTATCTTAGGGGATCATACCATTTCCGACAAGTTCTGGTGCGACCATGGCATAGCGGCCCAGACCATTTTGCTGGGTGCCCGGGCCAAAGGCCTGGCAGGGTGTATGTTCGGGGCCATAAACATCAAAAAAATAAAAACGGTTCTGGATATCCCCGACCACCTGGAGGTCAAGCTGGTGGTGGCCTTGGGCAAACCTGCGGAAAAGGCGGTCATTGACCCGGTGGGTCCGGACAAAAGCATCAAATATTTCAGGGATGAAAACCAGGTGCACCATGTGCCCAAAAGAGACACCCGGGAACTCATATTCAACACTTTTTAAATGGGTTTGGATTGTGATGAAGGCGGTGTGGTGAAGACTTTGTTTGTCAACCCGGCATGCAAGGACCTGCGCGTCACAGACACTGATGCACAGGTGGTGCCCATCGGGCTTTACTACCTGGCTGCCCAGCTGCTGGATGCCGGATTTGAAGCCGCCATCCTCAACCTGGCACAGGCTGAGATAACAGATCCGGAACAGGCTTTCACCACCACCCTCCAAAAGGTGAAACCCGATATCATCGGATTTTCCGTGACCAGCGCCAGCCGGTTTTCAGCCATGGGACTTGCCCGGACGGCAAAAAACCTGGTCCCCCGGACCTGGATCATGATGGGCGGGCCGGGTGCCACCTTTATGGCGGACCATATCATGGCTGCCTGTGCAGCTGTAGATTTCATCGTCAAAGGAGAAGGGGAAATAACTTGTCTCGCCCTGGCAAAAACCCTGACAAAAACAAAAGCCCTGGCACAACAAAATGCCCCCGGTGTCCGGCAGATACCGGGACTCGTATTTCGGGACGGCCCGCGTCTGAAAGATACGGGAAATCCCCCCTTGATACAGAATCTGGACCAATTAGCCCATCCCTCCCAATATTTTGGCTTTCAGCACCTGGCCATGTCCCGGGGATGTCCCGGTACCTGCACCTTCTGCGGATCCCCCAAATTCTGGGGCACCCGCCAGGTCCGGAGCCACTCTGCCGACTGGTTTGCCCATGAAATCACGGCCCTTGCCGCTAAAGGCATTTCCCATTTCTACATTTCCGATGACACCTTTACCATGGACAGGGACCGGGTGATCTCTTTGTGTCAAAAACTGATTTCAGCTGATCTGTCCATCACCTGGAATGCCATCTCCCGGGTGGACCATGTGGACCCGGAACTGCTGGCCTGGATGCGCAAAGCCGGGTGCATACAGATCAGCTTTGGTGTGGAATCCGGGTCAGATGCCATAAAAAAACACCTGGGCAAGCCAGTTCCCAACCACCTTGCCGTCCAGGCATTCCGCTGGACAGCGGCCTACGGGATTGTGCCCCGGGCCTATTTTATATACGGATCTCCCGGTGAAACTGATGATACCATTAACCAAAGCATTGATCTGCTCATGAACCTGCAGCCCCTGGGGGCTGTTTTTTATATGCTGGTGCTGTTTCCCGGCACCCGGCTGTATGACCGGGCCATAAAAAAAGGATGGGTAACAGCGGATATCTGGCACAAAAAAATGGAAGACCTGCCCTGGTTTGCGGTGGACGACACCCTGGATTTTTCACAGGTCAAGATATTCGGAGATACCCTGCGCCAGGCGTTTTACACCCATCTGTCACACTTTGCCACAAAAGTTTCCCTCATTGATGATCCATCTTTGTACCGGTTCCATGCAGATTTTCTCTCCCGGCTGGCCATGACCTTTTCCCACGGGGCATATGCACAAGATGACCGGGTACAGAATTCGGACAGTACTGCCAGGATACTTTTTGAAAAAGCCCTGGCCTATCATCCGGACCTGAGGGCATTTTTGGGCCTGGGCATGCTGCTGCAGAAATCCGGACAGTTTGATGATGCCCTGCAGGTGCTGAACCAGGGCCTCATTCATTTTGCCGACAGCAAGGATTTAGGCCTGTGCAAAGGCATCTGCCTGATGAACCAGAAAAAATTTCACGCTGCCCTGAACTGCCTGTCTCCTTTTAACCAATTTGCAGATGTCAGGCACTATGTGTCCATCTGCAGCAAAGAACTGGAAAAAAACCATGAACAAACCCTTTGACAACCACCTTGCCAACCGCCAGAACCGGGAACTCAAACTGCGCTCCCAACGAAAAGAAATTCTGGACCTGGATGCGGAAACCGCCCTGGATACCATACTGGATGCCCCGAGCCCGGCCACCTTAGTACAGTCATTCCCGGACCAGGACCTGTATTTTCTCATGCACAAAATCGGTCCTTCCGATTTTATCCCCATATTGTCTCTGGCAGCATCGGATCAATGGGAATACATCCTGGATGTAGAGGTATGGGACAAAGACCGGCTCAATACACAGGTGATGACCCAGGCCTTTGACCTGCTTTTCCAGGCAGACCCGGAACGCTTTTTGCGCTGGATCATCATGGAAAAACCTGATTATTTTGAATTTTATCTGTTCCAGCACATGGATATCATCATACGGGAGCATGATGAACCGCCACCATCGGAATTTGAAGACTACACCACCCTGGACGACAAGTTCTATTTCCGGTTTCCTGAAGAAAAACAGGATACGGCACCTGATCCAGATACTGACACTGACACCTATGCCCCGCTGTCCGAAGATGTCAAGGCTTCGGAACTCATCGATGCCATGGTCAGAAGACTGGCGGATATGGATTTGTCCGTCTTCCACGGCCTGGTGCTGGAAACCATGAGCACCCTGCCGGCAGAAACCGAAGAAGAGCAGTTCCGTCTGAAAAACATCCGCCTGGCGGAAAAAGGACTTCTGCCAGTGCATGAGGCCATCGGCATTTACCAGCCCACTGATATTGCATCATTGCGCAAGCGCCCCAGAACCCAGGTATTCGGCCCTGAGACCTTTGACCCGGAACTGCCCCTGCCCCCCCAGTGTTTTACCCGGTTTCTGTCCGGACAGGACCTGTTTGTCAAAAGCCTTGCCCTGCTGCCGTCCGATTTTGTTTTCACCCTGGAATCAGAACTGGCCGCCCTGGTCAACAAGATCATCTCCGCAGACCGGCAGAAAATCCGGGACAAAGAAACCATGGAAAAGACCATCTACAAAGCTGCCGCTTACCTGAGCCTGGGTCTGGAAACCATTCTGCAGGAAAATATCAGCCTGGAAGCTGCAGCCGACCTCATCCAGACCTATTATCTGGAAGATATTTTCAGGATGGGTTCCCGGGCCGGCATCCAGCTCAAAACAAAGGCGAAAACCTGGTATAAAAACAGCTATATCCAGGAACAGAACCTGCCATTGAGTTTTCTGGGGGAACATTTTCTCGGGGTCGTGGGCGGTCTGTTTCTGGACCGGCCCCTGTATTTTGACAATTTTGCCACCGGTGAACTGTACCGCCATTTTGCCGCTTTGGCTGATATCAAGAAAACCGGACAGGCCCTGGACCAGATCATGGGACTGGACCAGCTGCTGAAATATCTGGAACCAGACCTTGCCTCTTTTAAAAAAGGGGTGCTCACTTACAAAAGCCTTATCCTCACCCTGTGGGCCAAAGACCGCCTGGGCCTTGAAAAAGACCTGTCTCCTATTGGAGCCGACACGTTTGCACCCTTTTTCATGGCCCTTTTTTCCGGAAACACCGCTGACTCAACCGGCAGCACCAGTGAAAAAACCCCTGTTATAACTGGTGGGACCGGCGATCCCAGGCCCGGGGACCTGATCCTCTGGGCAGCACAGGCCAGCGGCCTGGATGATACAGCAGACCTGCCAGGTCCTTTGACCGATCTGCTCGTTGACATGATTTCCGAAATACAGGAAGAATACGGCATGGTTCCCCCCGGCCGGATCGATCCCAGATTCATCCCCCATTTTTTATTAAAAAACCAAAAAAATTAATTTTCTGTAACCAGAGTGTAACCTCTCCCCGATTATTGTAACAATCAAGTTCAACAGCTGACGTCAAAAAAACAATAACCAGCTGTTTTACCATGATAAACTGCATTTAAAAGGCCATCGCTGAATAGTGCCAAATGCTGATATCCCGGCCTGTTTTTTAAAAGGAGGGGAATGATGACGCTTTTTTTCAGGATAAAAAAAATTTTTCACACCATCACCGATCACATAAAAAAAGCATCTTTGAAACGCAATCTTACGATTCTGGAAGAAATAAAGCAGACAAGGAGGTACGTATGATGATAAAATGCGCCCACTGTCATAAAATCAGAAGTGACAAAAAACCCTGGAAAAGTGTTTTTGCCAGGTATCATGAAGTTGAAATTATTCATTTTGTCTGTCCGCAATGCTGTGCACTGCCCTTTCCCAGACTCTACAGACTGTATGAAAATCCTTCCTCCATGCGCACTCCCAGCACCAGAACCTCTGATGAGACGAAATTACATGTCTGGCAAAAAAACCAGGCTCCAACAACCAGGTCCTTATGAATATGTGCCCTGTGCTGTCCATACCTGAAAAAAACATTGACACCAGATCTGTCAGAAGTATAAGATAATCTTTATTATGTGTGCTTCCAAAAAAAGGGCACGCCATAAGATTTTTTGTTTTAGCCGCCAGGTAAATTTCTGCACAACCTTCTTTGTTTTCTGAATCTGAATCTCCCAACCTGGGCATATCAGATACAAGGCATATGGGAAAGCCAATGGACAGCAAACTGGGCCTGCAAAAAGAGATCGTTCCGGTAAAGCTCTCACGCCCCCGCTTACTGCAAACCTACCCCAGAACCCATCTGTTTACCATTCTGTCACAATCTATGGAAAACTGTGCCCTTTGGATCTGCGGGCCGGCAGGATCAGGCAAAACCACGCTTGTCAACAGTTTTCTCGAAACAGCGGACATTCCCGACATCTGGTATGGTGTTGACCCGACAGATACAGATATAGCCTCTTTTTTTTATTACATGAGCAAGGCCTGGGAAAAAATCTCCACTGACACTGATACTTCATTACCATTATTCACCAAAGAGTTCTTTCCGCAAATTTCCATTTTCACAAACCGGTTTTTCACCCTGTTTTCTCAGCATGTACCCCACCCGCTGGCCCTTGTTCTGGACAACTATCAGGCAGCAGGAGAAGAAGCACAGATCCATGAAGTGCTGTGCAGCGCCATAGAGATACTGCAAGGCAAAATCAGCATCATCATCTGCAGCCGGACGAAACCACCTGCTGCATTTGCCCGTGCAAAGGCCAACCGTACCCTGCACGTGCTGAACTGGCATCATTTGCGCTTGCAAAAAAAAGAGGTCAAAGGGGTTATCCGTTGTATCACACACAAACCATACCCTGATGCCATCATTTCAGAGCTGCACCGGAAAACCGATGGGTGGATTTCCGGCCTGCTGCTGCTTTTGCTGAAAAATGAGGCCCATGACAATATTCAGCCCCACCAGCTTGCGCACCAGACCCCTGATGAAATATTTGATTATCTGGGGACTACCATTTTTGATGGGCTTGAACCTGAAATACAGACCATACTTGTGAGATTGTCCTATCTTTCCAGTATTTCCCTGGATGCTGCCAGAGATTTGGGAGGTGATCTGGCTTGCGGTGTGCTGGAAAAACTGATCAAAAAAAATGGTTTTACCACCATTACCATGACCAATCCGCCTGAATACCGCTTTCACCCGCTTTTTCAGGAATTTCTTCAAAAAAAGGCGCAGCAGTTTTTTTCAGGACCTGCCCATGAAGACCTGCTGGTACGCACCGCTTCTATCCTTGCCAAAGAAAAAAAATCAGAAGATGCCGTCAGGCTGTACATCCGGTCTAATCAATTCAGGAAGGCCATGAATCTCATTCTTGACATGGCGCCTGTTCTGGCATCCCAGGGGCGTTTTCAAACACTTGAAGAATGGATTGATGCATTCCCCCATGAAGTGGTTTTAAAAATGCCCTGGCTTGTTTTCTGGAAAGGAACCTGCAAAATTCCAACTGCCCCTGACCACGCCAAAACGCTGTTGAAAAAAGCGCTTGCAATATTTGAAACCCAGGCAGATCCTTCAGGGTGCTTTATGTCCTTGTCCGGCATACTGGATGCCATTACCTTCCGGTTTGATACTTTCAGAGAACTGGACCGGTATTTTGAAAAATGTCGGATACTGGAAACACAGTTCGGGATTACCGGCCCGCCTGAAGTATTTCTGAAACTCACGGCCTCCATGCTCAACGCCCTGCTCCTCAGAAACATTGATCCAGCTGAAACAAAAAAGTGGAATGACCGGGCCTGGCAAGTGCTCCTTGCGACAAAAGATGGAAATCTCACGCTTCAGATTTTTTCTCCGCTTATTCTTTTGCGAATTATGCAGGGCGATCTCTGTGCTGCCGGGAACCTTCTCACGGTATTCAAAAGAATAACCCACAAAAAAACCGCTCCCCTCTATTATATAGGATTTCTGAATATAAAAACCTTTCATGCTTGGCTCAGCGCAGATTTTCAAGAAGGATTGACTGCTGCCCGGCAGGCCATGAAAGTGGAAAAACAAACCGGCATCTCCATTTATTTCCTGGGGCTTCGGGCCCATGCCGCCCTCTGTGCCATGGGCCTGGGCAAATACGATACAGCAAAAAAACTGTTGGAGGAGGTGACTCCCGATTTGGATCAGCAAGGGCTCTGGCATCAGAGCCTGTACCATTATGCTTTGGCCTGGCTGCACCTTTTAACAGAAAATATCACTGACTGCAGGTATCATGCCCTGGCATTTTTCGAAAAAACGACACACAGCGGCAACGAAATGATGCTCACAAACGGCCACCTGCTGATGGCAAAAATGTACTATGCCACAGGTGAAAGGCAGGCTGCAGAAACACATTTGAAGCAGTCTTTTCGTTTCTGCAGCCGTTTTGGCTCCGTCCAGGACAAGTTCATGGCACTTCTCACTTTGACCACTTTTTTACTGGACAAAAAGGCGGAAAAAAGAGCGGAAAAAACCTTGAGAAAAGCCTTTTATCTTGGCAGGACGTGGGATTACCGATATGGTTTCTGCTGGATACCCAGGGAGATGGCCCGTTTGTTTGGGCATGCCCTGAAAAACGACATCGAGGTAAAATATGTCCGCAGCCTTGTCTGCACACACCATCTCATCATTGACACGCCCCCGCTGGATATCCCGAACTGGCCATGGCCCCTGCAGTTTTTTTCTTTCGGGGGGTTTGCCATCCAACGGGAAGAAACCCCTCTGCCGCTTTCACGAAAAACCCGGCAGAAACCTGCAACCATACTGAAATACCTGATGGCAAAAGGAGGCAAAAACATTCCGGAACATGCCCTTCAGGATGCCCTCTGGCCGGACAGCGACGGTGATGCCGCCCAAAATGCCTGTAAAATCACCCTGCACCGTCTCAGAAAACTGCTTGGCAGGAATGATGCCCTTGTGCGTAAACAGGGCATGCTTTCATTGAATGCGAAAATTGTCTGGACAGATACCCTTGCCTTTCAATCCTGCTGCCGCAGAATTGAACAGAACCATGACCCCCATGAATCCCTGGAGAACGGTTTGCAGCTGTTTAATGAACTGTTTTTGCTCTACCGCGGCCCGTTTCTTTGTGAAGAACAGGGTTCATGGGCGATTCCGGAACGTGAGAAACTGCGGTCGAAATTTTTGTACGCCATCCAGAAAATTGCCGATCTTCTGGAGCATCAGGGCGAATGGCAAAAGGCCATTCACTGCTATAGACAAGGCCTTGAAATCGATCCTTTTCTGGAATCTTTATACCCCCGGCTCATGCAGGCCTATGTACAGACCGGCAGAAAGACAGAGGCCCTTGGTATATTCAGGCAATGCAAAAAAATTTTACGAGCGGAACCGGGCGCCTCTTTACCTGAAAAGATGCATATTCTGAAACAGGCGTTGTAACTGATGCTGACACCGCCTTGCCCTGAGAGGTACTACAAAAAATGGAAGCGTTTAGCTATTGGCTGTTAGCTTTTAGCGGTTAGCGGTTAGCCGGTAGTTACCAGCAGGGAAGAAAGTGTATTCGTTTATTGGAAGTTGATAACGGAATAGTGAGGGCTTTGATATGAAAACTGAACAAAAAAAAATAGGGGAAAGTATCAGCGGAGGTGCCCTTGATAAAGATGGCTCTGATACCTTCCCCATAACCGGAAAAAAAAACGTGCAGCAAAATTATGCCCCCTGGGCCTGCCAATATCAATATGGAGAGGTATGCCGCACGTCCACCAGTGCTTTTTCCAAAAGCCATCCGTCTGGGTGGGATTCCGGTGCGGATTTGAGTACCATGGTCTGATCTTCACCTGAAAGCCGCTTTTTTACATACAGAAAATAACAATTGTTCTGGACAGGCACCACATGGTCTCTTTGAAGCAGGGGAAGGTCTGCAGAAACTGTCTTGAAGAATGCCCCCTTGCGGGTATATTCATCATATAATCCTTCACTGTTTTTGATATACCGATGCATTGTCACCAGATCGATATACCCATCCGCGGCTGCCTGTTTTTCCATATCAGCCCCCCATGCTGTGAAAGCAGACAAAAACAATGCTGCACCCAGAAAAAAAATTATAGCTTTTCTCATCACGACCCCCTTTACATTAAATAGTAATAATTTTACAGCAAATGCCATAAGGCATGCACCCTTATTTGTAATATACCCTGCGCACAGGTTACACATTGGTTACAAATGCAAAAAAATTTTCCCCAGCAGATATTTTTTGACCGGACAGGTTTGGACCGCCCTCTTCTTTTAAGATTAACAAACCCTTTTTCCAGTTGTTGCATCCAGCAATTCGGATACACTACACGCTATGGGGAGCCCCTGGTGGTGCCCTGTGACGGACCGTCAGATCCGGAGGGGGCCTGGTAAAATATACCGGGATGGGGTTCAGACAGAGGAAAAAGCTGTGTCTTGATTCTTGAAACCATATCCGCTATAAATACAGCCAGCAGCTGCTTTACCCGAACCAACCGCGCATATATGGAGGAACAGGAAGAAGATGGCCCAGGCAAAAAAAGTCTTTTCAGATATGATGGCCAAAGCCGGTATCCGTGTAAACGGAGACAGGCCCTTTGATATCCAGGTCAAAAACGATCAATTCTATAAGCGGGTTCTGGCTTCTCCAGCCTTAGGGATGGGCGAGTCCTATATGGATGAATGGTGGGAATGTTCCGCCCTGGATACATTCATAGAAAAAACACTTCGTGCCGATCTTCCCGGCCAGGTCAAACAGGACCGGATGACAGCCTGCAATGCCTTTATGGCAAAAATATTCAATTTACAGACCATTCAAAGGGCGTTTGCGGTGGGCAAACACCATTATGACATTGGCAATGACCTGTACCGTCACATGCTGGAAAAACGGATGCAGTACACCTGCGCATACTGGAAGGATGCCGAAAATCTGGAAAAAGCCCAGGAAGCCAAACTGGACATGATCTGCCGAAAAATTGGACTGACTCCGGGCATGACCATTCTGGAGCTGGGATGCGGCTTCGGCGGATTTGCCCGGTATGCAGCCGAAAAATACCAGGTATCTGTGACCGGTTTTACCGTATCAAAGGAACAGGCTGAATTCGGCAAGGATTACTGCAAAGGCCTGCCGGTTGATATCCGGCTGGATGATTACCGCAATGCCTCAGGCACCTATGACCGCATCCTGTCCATCGGCCTGATGGAGCATGTGGGATTTAAAAACTACCGGACCTATATGGAGTTGACCCACCGTCTGCTCAAGGAGGACGGTATCGCATTCGTCCACACCATCGGCGGAAATGTCACAACTACGATCTGCAACCCCTGGACCGCCAAATACATTTTCCCCAATTCCGTTCTGCCGTCCATCGCCGCTCTGGGACAGGCCATGGAGGGTCTTTTTGTCATGGAGGACTGGCACAATTTTGGAGAAGATTATGACAAAACCCTTATGGCCTGGCACCAGAATTTCAAAGCCGCCTGGCCACAGCTTAAGGACCGCTACGGGGACCGTTTCTACCGGATGTGGGAATACTATCTGCTCAGCTGTGCCGGTGCGTTCCGGGCCCGGGCACTTCAGCTGTGGCAAATTGTTCTGACCCGACGCGGCCGTCCCTGGCCGGACTGCCGAATCTCATGAAGCCGGCCATGGTTCAGGCGGATGTGATCATTGTGGGAGCAGGGCCGGCCGGTGCAGCCTGTGCAGCGCGCCTCAAAAAACGCGGGATGGATGTCATGATCCTGGAAAAACAGGTGTTTCCAAGGCCAAAACTCTGTGCCGGATGGATCACACCGAATGTTTTTGATTCCCTTGAATGCCCCCCTGAAGCCTATCCTTACGCCTTGACCCATATCCGCCGAATGCACTTTCATCTCTTCGGAATCAGGGTGCCTGTGAAAACACACCAGTACGCGATCCGGCGCATGGAATTCGACCAGTGGCTGGTTCGGCGGGCCAATGTTCCGATGCATACCCATCCTGTCAAACAGATCCGAAAAAACAGATCCGGGTTTGTCATCGATGATCAGTTTGAATGCCGGTACCTGGTGGGGGCCGGCGGCACCCACTGCCCGGTACGCCGCACCTTTGTGGACCCTTTGCAGCGTCGCCCGGAACAGGCCTTGATTTCCGCGGTTGAAAAGGAATTTCAGGGGCGCTGCCGGAGGCGGGAATGCCATATCTGGTACCTGGAACGGGGCTTGCCCGGATATGCGTGGTACCTGCCCAAGAAAGACGGATGGATCAACATCGGCATCGGCGGCAAACAGCACCGGTTGGCATCCCGGGGGACCACTATCATGATGCACTGGCACAACTTTGTCCATCGGCTGTTACACCAGGGATTCCTGGACCAACCCCTCGACAATCCCAAAGGGCACACCTACTTTCTGCGGCATAAACCGGTCACACCGGGGCCGGAAAAGGTGTTCGTTATCGGCGATGCCGCCGGCCTGTCCACCCGCGACATGGGAGAGGGTATCCATGCCGCCGTCCAGAGCGGAATTGCCGCAGCCGAGGCCATCACCTCCAAACAGCCGGCAGGCATGAACCATATTGCCCGGTTCAGCCTGCCGAAACTGCTGACATCTGCCATAAGCCGTTCCTTTTCACGTATGTGACACAATGCATGCCCTGAACGGCTTACGGGACATTTTCTTGCGGATCGTGGGTATTTCTTGCGGATCGTGGGTATATCCCATCATTTGCAATGGTTTATCCCTGCGGGCCTTCGATACCGGTCACGGTGTAGCCGGCATCCGTGATGGTCCGGGTCACCAGATCCGGGTCAATGGGCTGTGTTGATTCCACCACGGCCTGTTTCTGTTCCAGGTTGACATGGGTGGCATCAATGGCATCAAGGGCGTTCAACCGCTCTGTGACATTTTTCACACAGTGCATGCAGCTCATACCGTCAATATTGATGATAGTTTTCATGGGTGTCTCCTTTATTTCATTTGTTTCAGGGTTGCTGGAGTGTGCTGAAACCCGTTGTTCCAAGGTGGGTTTGAAATTTTTCAAGCGCAGGGCATTGGTCACGACGGACACGGAAC
>DATFKQ010000082.1:0-20409 GCA_035268565.1 Desulfotignum sp.
TTTTTATTATCCATGATTGTGATAGATAATATTTGAAAAACAAATAATATGTGAAGAGGTTGCAACCATGAACCAGTTGAAACAATTGAGTGACAGAATCATCAGCCGGGTGAACGTGAACCTGGATGAATTTGAATTTGATACCCAGATGTTTGTGGAAAATGCCCTGGACCGGGAAAAAATGCTCAGTTTTTATGCATTTTACGGTATCACGGCCCACCATCCCATCTATTTTCATTTTAAAAACTCCAATATTGCCGGCAGCTATTTTCTGGGCAAATGCTTTGTGGGACGTTCTGCCATTTACAAAAGTGATGTGCGGGGGGATGAGCTGAAAAGAAAAGGGGACAATATAAAGTGCGCCAAGGATATTCCCCTGGTGGAGGATGAAATGATCTCTATCCGGGACAGCCTGTTGTATAAAACGCTGGTGCACAGCAACTCCCATAATCCGGAAAGTCCGGAAGAGTTCGGCATCCGCAACACCATTTCTTCGCATTATGTCAATATCCACGGCTCCACCTTGGAGGGGTGTTTTCTGGGGCCATTTGCCACGGTGGACCTGATGAATCTGCATTCGTGCATTGTGGGAGAATTTTCCTATGTCCAGGTGGGAGAGCTTTTTCACCGCAAGATCGATCCCGGGACCGTGTGGCTGCGCAACCACAATTTTGAATTCAAATTCAAGTTCAGTAAAGAAACCCTGGATTATTTTGTGGGGGTGAATGACAAATACCAGCCCCGGGGCATCATGTATGATTTTGTCAAAGAAAGAGAAGCATCCTATGAAAAATTGTTTGATGTCATGAATCTGGAACCGTATGAAGCCCCTGACAGTTCTGCCGTGAACCGGTATGCCGTGATCCTGGGCAAAACCCGTATTGGGGAAAACGTACTGGTGGCCCAGCGGGCGTATCTGAAGAATGCGGTCATGGGAAACGGGTCCAATGCCCAGGAAAACACCTATATTGTTGACTCACATCTCAAAGGGCTGTGCATCACCGCCCATGGGGGAAAAATTATCCATGCAGATGTCGGAAAAGAAACCTTTGTGGGATTCAACGCATTTTTAAACGGCAAAAAAGAGGCCCGCATCACCATTGGTGAAGGCTGTGTTGTCATGCCCCATACCATCATTGATCCTGATACCCCTGTTCAGATTCCAAATGAACACCTGGTGTGGGGGCTGATCCGCACCCAGGCCGATGTGGAAACCCACACCATTGCCCTGGATGACCTGGCAGAGGTGCGGGACAGCATCCAGATCGGCAAGATGACCTTTTCCGGCAAAGGGTCCGTGTTCATAGAAGCCTTTAAAAAAAGGCTCCAGCATATTCTTCTGCTGAACGGCGCACTTTACAGCAACGGGGAAAAAAGGGGACATGCCCAGGATGACCAGCATATCTCCTTTAACATCATTCAGCCCTACCGCACCGGCGAGCGCATGGGGCTGTATCCTTCCATCCGCATCAAACCCTGACGCGTCACAGCCAATATCGGATGGCCTTACACTGGTTCGAATTTTTTCAAAACCACGAAGAACACGAAGAGCAAGAAGGAAGGGGATCTTCGTGCTCTTCGTGGTAAAATAATTTGACGGCGGCCATGCTTCTACAGCAGTTTCAGGTGCCAGTTCCACAAACCCGGCCGGTTTTTCATCCTAACCCCCCGGGGAACCGGCTCCTGAAGGGTCACAAAACAGGTGTAGCCCGCTTTTTCCAGCAGACTGCGATGGGCGGTCAAATCCAGGCACCAGTCGGGAAACACATAAAACGTATCATTGGACCGGGAAATCCAGGCACCCTCTTTTTTGGGACTCTGAAACAGGGTTTTTACAGACAGATCAGGGGATATGATCCTGGATACAGCCAGGGGCCAATTGGCATGGATTACAACACCCAGGGGCAGGACAGATGCCCCGGGCAGGGACAAAAAAGTGTCCCTGTCCAGCTCCGGTGAAACAATGGCGCCGGAAAACCCGTACTGCTGCAGCTGGTGTACTGCTGTGGCATTGGTGATATTGCAAAAAGGGCCTGCCCACAGATTAAGCCTTTCCGGCTGGGCAAACAGGCTGATCTGCCATACGGCATTGAGAACAAAATTTCTGGCCCCCTTTTTTAGGGCTGCCGTGATATACCCCTGGCACAGGGCAGCATCTTCCACAAACAAAACCGGATCCAGCCACAGCCAGGTTTTGCCGGGAGCCCTGTTGCCATAGCGGCTGCCGGAGATCCAGATGCCCGGCTCTACCGGCGCTGCCGAATCTGCCGGCTTTGTCATTTTTGCCGTGCTGCCCCGAGATACATGAAGATCAAAGCTCCGGTGTTTTGCGGGTCTGGATAACTGCCTTTGCCCGTGGGAAAAGAGGGGACCGGGGCCCGGTGCTGCCGGCTGTACTTTGGTGATCTCCATCTCATCTGCCTGAGATTCCAGGTCCGCAAGCAATGGTGCCAGTTCTGTGCCCCTGCGGTCGATAAGGTGGACCGGCGTGCCGGATGTCACTTTGTGCCGGGATGTTTTTGCCAGAAAAAATTTTGCCTTTTTGGGCACCGCCCTGGTGACGTTCTGAATGTCGTGGAAAGCATTTTCTTCATTGCCGATGCGCAGCAGGTCTCCGGGAAACAACGCCTCTCTGGTGACAAAGTACGGGGCTGCCGGATTTTTCACCCGTCCCATAAACAGCCCGGATTCTGTGGCATTGTCATGTTCAAGGGGGTTTTGCACCCGGTGGGACAAAAGGTTGTAGTGGGAGAACTGCCTTCCCAGGGCATAATCCAGATATGCCAGGGCCTCTTTTTTGCGGGAGGGCTGGTCCCTGAGCAGTTGAAATGCCTTGACCGTGTAATACACATAGTGGGGGCTTTTTTTGCGGCCCTCGATTTTCCAGGTGGACACACGGGGGATATCTTTGAGTACCTTGGCAAGCACATCCGCAGAAAAATCCAGGCAGGAAAAATACCGCTTTTTTTCGCCTTTCTCTTGATATACCCGCCGGCAGGGCTGCACACACCGCCCCCGCAGAGCGCTTTTTCCCCCGAACCAGGAACTCCAGTAACACCGGCCGGATACAGCGTA
Source organism: Desulfotignum sp. (assembly GCA_035268565.1). GTDB lineage: Bacteria > Desulfobacterota > Desulfobacteria > Desulfobacterales > Desulfobacteraceae > Desulfotignum. The sequence goes on from DATFKQ010000082.1 coordinate 3,076, forward strand.
GCACAGTGCACCATGGACAAATACTTCCAGGTCCAGATTTTCCGGCGCATGGGCAGCCATTTTTCTGATCTCATCCAGAGAAAATTCTCTGGGCAGCACCACCCGGGTGAATCCGGCCTTTGCCGCGGCTTCCAGGCCGGCGGGAAAGGTGAGGTTGGCCAGGGTGGACAAATGGAACTCGCCTGTGAACCCGGCCTGCCGGGCCAGGGGTATCATGGCCAGGTCCTGGACAATCAAGGCATCAAACACCACATGGCGGCACAGCTTGGTCAGTATCCGAAACGCCTTTTCCTGTTCATTTTCCTTGAGGGTGGTGTTAAAGGCAATATAGACCTTGATCTGTCTGGCATGGGCCAGGCGGCCCAGCCGGGAAAGGTCTTCAATGCTGAAATTGTGTGCTTCCATGCGGGCGGAAAACATTTTCAGCCCGCAGTAAATGGCATCTGCTCCGGCAGCCACGGCAGCCAGGAACGCGGTTTTGTCTCCGGCCGGGGCCAGGATGGCAGGTAAGTTCCGGGTCATGTTTTCCTTTGCAAATTGTAATTAATCAGCCTTGCAGTATTGCAATTTTACAGAATTTTGTCAAAATATCATTCCACATGCTAAAACAAACCAGAGGATACCAACCCCCAATGAAAATACAAATGTTTCCCAGACTGGAAAAAGGTGATCTCATGGGGGTGGCAGCACCGTGTGCCCGGTTTGATCACACCCTTTTGCTTCAGGGCGCGGCCTGTTTGAAACAACTGGGATTTCAGGTGAGAATTCCTGAGGAAATTTATGAAAAAAAACGGTATCTGGCCGGAGAAGACCTGTGCCGGGCAGCAGTGATCAACCAGCTGGCCGCTGATCCTGATGTCAAGGGAATCATCTGTGCCAGAGGCGGGTTCGGGGCCATGCGCATGCTGCCCCACCTGGACTGGGAACTGATCCGGAACCGGCCCAAATTGTTTGTGGGATTTTCAGATGCCACAGCCCTGCTTACTTCAGTGATGCAGCAGGCAGGGCTCAGTGTGGTCCACGGCCCCAATCTGGTATCCCTGGCAGCACCTGATCCGCCTACCCTGAATGCTTTTTTTGCAGCTGTCACAGGCACCCTGACAGCTGTGACAGCGGATGAGGGAATAAGCCTGAAACCGGGTCAGGCCAAAGGCGTGCTTGCCGGGGGTAACCTGGCCACGCTGGTTCATCTTGTGGGCACCAGATTTGCGCCGGATTTTTCAGGCACTGTATTGTTTCTGGAAGATGTGGGGGAACCGGCATATAAAATTGACCGGATGCTGTCCCATTTGAAGATGGCCGGAATGTTCACCCATGTTACAGGTGTGGTGACCGGGACATTTAACAAATGTGAGCAGAAAGAATACCTGCCCGGGATTCTTGATGATATTTTTTCAGAATACAACATACCGGTCCTCATGGGCCTGGCATCCGGCCATGGCAGAACCAATCTGTCTCTGGTCATGGGACAGCCGGTTCTTCTGGACGCAGATGCCAAACTCGTGCAATGGCAGAAATAAAAATGAATTGTACGCCGGTACACGATATGATGGAACAAGGGGTTACAGAGGGTGTATTCCCCGGCGGCGTACTCTTGTGTGCCAGGGGACCTGACATCTTGTTTTTTGAGGCATTCGGCCTGGCTGATCTTGCACAAAAGCGGCCGATGCAGAAGGATGCAGTGTTTGATCTGGCATCCCTGACCAAACCTTTGGCCACGGCTGCTGCCATGATGGTGCTGGTGCAGGAGGGCCGTTTAGGACTGCATACCTGTCTGGCAGAGGTGCTGCCCGGGGCGGTTGCTCCCGACAAGGCGAAAATCACCCTGGATATGCTGCTGCGCCATACATCCGGACTGCCGGCCCACCGCCCATTTCATACAATTATTGCAAACCGGGCAAATCCGGCCCAGGCCCTGACAGATGCCTTACTGACAGAACCGCTGATAAATTCCCCGGGATCGTGCCAGGTTTACAGTGACCTGGGGTTCATGCTGCTGTGCCATGTGATTGAAACGGTGACACAGCAGCCCCTGGACCGGTTTGTCCGGGAAAACGTCTACACCCCTCTGGGGATAAGGGATCTTTTTTTCATCCATCTGGATACTAAGTCGGTGCCAGTGGACAGAAACCGCCTGGTATCCACACGGAACTGCCCCTGGCGGGGCCGGATTCTCACCGGTGAAGTGGAAGATGAAAATGCCTGGGCAGCCGGCGGTATCCAGGGGCATGCCGGGCTTTTCGGAGATGCGGAATCGATTTACCGCCTTTGCCTGGAGATTCTCCACGGGCTTGACCAAAACCCCACCCGGGTTTTACATCCCCGGGTCCTGGCAGCGTTTGTAAAAAAATATCCGGGTCAGACCATGGTTGCGGGATTTGATACCCCGTCTTTGTCCAATTCTTCATCCGGCCGAAATTTATCCCAACAAGCTGTGGGACATCTGGGCTTCACCGGCACCTCCTTCTGGATGGATCCGGATTCCGGTCTGGTGGTCATTCTGCTCACCAACCGGGTGCATCCCTGCCGGTCCAATGAAAAAATCAGAAAATTCAGACCCGCGATCCATGATTGCATTACCGGCTGTATCAGGTAGACAATAATAGATTTATATAACGATATCAGACTTTGTTCTTGTAAAAAACCGCCAATTTTGATAGCAACTATCAATTCAGGCGGATGTGTCATTTTTATAAAAATCTGGCAATTAAAATTTTAAAACGTAAAAAGAGGTAAAATGAACTTTATAACCGACTCTTTGCTTGGTGCCTTTTCAAACGACCTGGCCATTGATCTGGGTACAGCCAATACACTGGTGTACGTCAAGGGAAAAGGGATTGTGTTGAGTGAACCTTCAGTGGTGGCAGTAAGAACCGATCCCCGGTCCAGAAACAAGGTTCTGGCTGTTGGAATGGAGGCAAAGCGGATGCTGGGCAGAACTCCCGGAAATATTGTGGCTATCCGGCCTATGAGAGACGGGGTGATTGCCGATTTTGAAGTGACTGAAGCCATGCTCAAGCATTTTATCCGTAAAGTTCATAATAACAGAAAGACCCTTGTCCGGCCCAGGATCATCATTGCTGTGCCTTCCGGTATCACCCAGGTGGAAAAACGGGCGGTGCGTGAATCTGCAGAATCTGCCGGGGCCAGAGAAGTTTTTCTTATCGAGGAACCCATGGCAGCTGCCATAGGTGCGGGGCTTCCCATTACCGAACCCACCTGTAACATGGTGGTGGATATCGGAGGGGGCACAACAGAAGTGGCGGTTATTTCCCTTGCAGGCATCGTATATACCCGTTCTCTGCGGGTGGCTGGTGATAAAATGGATGCTTCCATCAGCCAGCATATCAAACGCAAATATAACCTGCTCATTGGTGAACGGACCGCTGAAATGATAAAAACCACCATTGGAAACGCATACCCTGATCCGGAAAATCTGGAAACCATAGAAGTCAAAGGCCGGGATCTGGTATCAGGAATTCCCAAGATTCTGGCCATCGATTCTGAAGAAGTCCGGGTAGCCATATCCGAACAGATCGAAGCCATTGTGGAAACGGTCCGCATGGCCCTGGAACAGACCCCCCCCGAACTGGCAGCAGATATCGTGGATTCGGGTATTGTCCTTACCGGCGGGGGTGCGCTTTTGAAAAACCTGGACAAGCTGCTCAAGGAAAAAAGCGGACTTCCCATTGTGGTGACTGAGGACCCGTTGTCCACGGTGGCTCTGGGATGCGGCAGGGCCCTGGACAGCATAGATATTCTCACAGAAGTGGCCATCGACTGATTACATGTTTTCACGCAGAGTGCTTATCATCATCGGCGTGGCATTGTTTATTGCCATTAATCTGATTGTCATCACCATGACCAGCCGCCAGACCCTGCCGGTGAGCGGCCCTGAAAAATTTTTTATTACCCTGACAGCCCCTTTTCAACTGCTTGTTCGAAAAAGCATTTCTTTTACCACAGGCATCTGGCAGACCTATTTTGCAACAGTGCAGGCGGTAAAGGAAAATATTGTATTAAAAAAACAACTGGCGCTGGCACAGCAGATCAAAAACCGGAATCAGGAGCTGGCAAAAGAAAATGCCCGGCTTAAAAAATTTGTTGATTTTACTGCTTCCGTACCAGACACCTATGTGGCGGCCCGGGTTATCGGACGTGATCCCTCCCCCTGGTTTAAAACCATTATGATCGACAAAGGCAGTGCCCACGGTTTGGAAAAAACCGCCCCGGTAATCGTGTCTGAGGGTATTGTAGGACAGATCGTTACCGTTGCCTCCCATTTTTCCAGGGTCCTGCTCATAACCGACCGCAATTCCGCTGTAGATGCCCTGGTCCAGAATACCCGGGCAAGGGGCATGGTAAAAGGCGGCAATGATGACACCTGTGTTTTTGTATATGCCCTGCGCAAAGACGATATTCAACCCGGTGAGACGATCGTGTCCTCAGGCCTGGACCAGATATTTCCCAAGGGGTTGAAAATTGGACGGATACTGGATGTTAAAAAAGAACATTCCCAGCTGTTCCAGGACATCGTTATTCAGACAAGTGTGGATTTTGATACATTGGAAGAGGTGCTGGTATATAAAAAATGAACCTGCTTTTTTTTGTCATTGCCACCTTGTTTCTCAGTGTGCTTCAGACCCTTATAGCCCCCTGGTTTTCATGGTTTGTCCATAGTTTTGATCTGACCATCATCCTGATATTGTTCTTAAGCTTGAATTTTTCCCATTATGCGGTGCCGGCGGCCATTGTGTTTATAGGCGGCATCATGGACAGCCTTTCCGGCGGGCCGTTTTTTCTTTATGTATTTTCTTATGTCTGGATTTATGTCATGGTCCAGCTTGTCAAACAATTTGTTTTCCAGACCAGCGGCCTGTTTGTTCCGGTTATCAGCATGGTATCGGTTATGATCCAGCAGGGGCTCGGGGTATTTGCCGTTTTCATCCAGCAGGGCCAGGCAGCTGTCTGGCAGATGGACTTTGGCCAGATGGTCAGGCATGTGGTATATGGGACTGTATTGATTCCAGCGGGGGTCTGGCTGCTTTCCATATCTTATCAGAACTGGAATTACATGGTCCGCATGCTGCAAAAAAAATGGGAAAAAAGGGTGAACAGTTAACATGCATGAGTTGAATAAAAACGCAGACAGGGACTGGATTAAACAGCGGATAATGGCTGCCGGCCTGTGTATTCTGGTTGTTTTTGTTCTGTTGTTCCTGCGGCTGGTGTTTCTTCAGCTCATCAAGGGAGAAGAATACCGCCGCCTGTCTGAAACCAATTGTGTGCGGCTCAAAAGCATAAAGCAATCCCGGGGATTGATTTATGACAGAAATAAAAAGCTGCTGGTGGACAACCGGCCGTCATTTGATCTGGTAATGGTCCTGGAAGATGCCGCCTCTGTGCCGGATACAGTTTCTTTTTTGTCCTCTTTGATCAATGAATCCTATGCAGATCTCATGGACAATATACAAAAAGCCGGAAACACTGCCTTTTATAAACCGGTCACCTTGAAAAAAAATATTTCCCGGGACCAGCTGGCCATTGTGGAAGCCCATAAATTCGATCTGCCCGGCATCCATATCGAAATTGAGCCCACCCGGTATTATATATACCCCAAAATGGCTTCCCATCTTCTGGGATACCTGGGAGAGGTGAACAGAGAAGAACTGCAGACTGAAAAATATCCCCATGTGAAATCCGGTGACAGCATTGGCCGCTATGGTGTGGAAAAAAGCTTTGAGCCTTTTTTGCAGGGCGAACGCGGCGGTCGTCAGGTGGAAGTGGATGTCAACGGCCGGGTGGTAAAGGTGCTGAAAACCGTACCGCCTGTGTCAGGCAATGATCTTCACCTGACCCTGGATTTTTCTTTGCAGCAGATGGCTGAGGACCTGCTCAAGGACCAGGGGGGGGCGGTGGTGGCCATTGATCCGGCCAACGGCGATGTTCTGGTCATGGCCAGCAGTCCGGGGTTTGATCAGAATGATTTTATCGGGGGAATCTCCAATGAAAAATGGCGCCTTCTCATGGATCATCCAGGACATCCCATGACCAATAAGGCCATCCAGGCGGAATATCCGCCGGCCTCAACATATAAAACAGTTACCGCCATTGCTGCGCTGGAAGAAAAGGCCATTGACATACATTCCACCACATTTTGTCCGGGATATTATGTATTCGGCAGCCGGCGTTACCATTGCTGGAGCAGGTATGGCCATGGAAAACTCACTGTGCAGGAAGCAATAGCCCAGTCCTGTGATGTATTTTTTTACCAGGCCGGAGAAAAAGTAGGGGTGGATGCTTTGGCCCAGTATGCCAATGGATGCGGTCTGGGAAGGGCCACAGGGGTTGCCCTGGACCATGAACGTTCCGGGTTGATTCCCACGGCAGCATGGAAACGCAGCCGGTACCAGGAATCCTGGCAGGCAGGCGAGACCCTTTCCATCAGTATAGGGCAGGGGTTCAATCTGGTGACCCCGCTTCAGATGGCAGTGTTCACCGCAGCCCTTGCCAACGGCGGCACCCTATACCGGCCCAGGATTGTAAAGAACATCAAAGACAGCAGCGGAAATATCATTAAAAAAATAGAACCGGAAATCACCGGTGGGATTCCCGCCAGCAGACAAACGTTGGAACTTGTGAAAAATGGACTTTTGGATGTGGTTCAGGGGGATAGGGGGACTGCCAGAAGCATTCGCATCAAAGAAATTGAAATGGCGGGAAAAACAGGCACTGCCCAGGTGTTTTCCAGAAAAACCGGTGAAAAGTTTGACAACAAAAACCTGGCAAGAACATTGCAGGACCATGCCTGGTTTGTGTGTTATGCCCCTGCCCAGAATCCTGTGATCGCCATTTCAGTGATCATAGAACATGGTGAGCATGGCTCCACTGCAGCCGCACCAGTGGCCGGCGCTATGGTGAAACAATATCTGGGCCTTTCTGAATCGGAAAACAAAACTGAACCAGCCGGAGAAGGATAAATATAGCCCATGTTTGACCGACGGCTGATAGAAAATTTTGACTGGGGATTTCTGGCGCTGATTCTGCTTATCGGGTCCTGTGGGCTGGTGATTTTGTATTCTGCGGTCAGTGCCGGCTGGCAAGGCACCGGGCTGCACTATCTGTTTGAAAAACAGATGATCTGGATGGGCGCCGGCCTGGTTGTGGTTATGGGTATTCTGGTTATTGATTTTCGGGAACTGGACAAATTGCACCTGTTGATCTATGCCTTGTGCGTAGGGCTGCTGGTGAGTATTTATTTTTTCGGCCAGTCAGGGGGGGGATCCCGGCGCTGGCTGTCCCTGGGCGTGGTGAATATTCAGCCCTCTGAACTGATGAAAATATCTTTGATTATCAGCCTGGCCTCCCTTTATGCCACCACGGTTTCGCCGGAAGGGCTCAATTTCAAGAATCTGCTTAAACCTGCGGTTATCTGTATAATTCCGGTTGCATTGATCATTAACCAGCCGGATCTTGGCACGGGACTGCTGCTGCTGCTTATTGCAGGATCTGTCACCTTGTTTGTGAAAGTTGAAAAAAAAGTAATTTTCACCCTGGGGGGCTTGCTGATTTGTATAGTACCACTGGCATGGATTATAGGCCTGAAAGAATATCAAAAGGCACGCATTCTGACCTTTCTTGATCCGGACCGGGATCCTTTGGGTACAGGTTACCATATCATTCAGTCCAAAATAGCTATTGGTTCGGGCATGATCACGGGTAAAGGATTTTTGCAGGGCACCCAGAATGCCCTGTCATTTCTGCCTGAACAGCATACGGATTTTATTTTATCCGTACTGGCGGAGGAATGGGGGCTGGCAGGATGCAGCGTGCTGCTGGTTCTGTATTTTCTTTTGCTGCTGTGGGGCCTGAACATAGCCTACAATTGCCGGAACATGTTCGGATCAATTCTGGCCTTTGGGATTACTGCCATGATTTTCTGGCAGATTTTTATAAATATCGGCATGGTGATGGGGCTGATGCCGGTGGTGGGCGTGCCCCTGCCCCTGGTATCCTATGGGGGGTCTTCCGTGATCACCAATATGGTGGGATTCGGCATTTTACTCAATATCAGCATGCGCAATTTTTCCACAGCATAGCATGACCGGCTGCCGGATTTTTCTAATAAAAGAGCGCCTGACCCGCACCTGTCAATACAGGAAATATTTTCTTATTCCATGTTGACAAATGGATACCCGGATGGTACTCAAGTCTCGATTTGACTGGAATTAGGACTGTTTTTGCACAAAAACAGTCAGTAAGATATAAGTGGTTGATTTTTTTTATAATTATTAACTGGCGGAGGGAATTTTATGATAACTGTGATTCCTGATATATCTTTGGTGTATCAGATGATCAATTTCCTGATTCTGCTTTTTGTGCTCAATCTGGTGCTGTACAAACCCATCCGAAAAGTGCTTCTGGAAAGAAAAGCAAAGGTTCACGGCCTTGAAAACGGCGTTGAAAAAGCGTCTGCTGATCTTGCTTCCCAGGAGGAATCTTATAAGAACGGGTTACGCCAGGCCAGAGCCGAAGGCTTGAAACAGAAAGAAGCTTTTGTGGAAGAGGCGTCAAAGCAGGAACGGGAAATTATCGAGCAGATCAACAAAAAGGCGCAGGCCAACCTGGCACAGATCAAACAGCAGGTGGCAGATGAGACAGAGCAGGCCCGGAAAGCCCTGGAAAAAGAGGTGGAGGCATTTGCCAAGGCCATTGGTGAAAAAATTCTGGGGAGGGCGGTCTAATGAAAAAAAACACTTTGCGCAAAAAGTATTTTAAAGTTTCAGGTGTGGCTGCAATGATGGTGTTCACCAGCACAGCCATGGTATGGGCAGCCGCAGCCGGAGGAGAAGTGCACAACAGCTGGCTGGCTGTTGATACCTGGAAAACATTGAACTTTGCCGTGCTTGCCATTGCCCTGTTCTTTCTGGGCAGAAAACCGGCTAAAAATTTTTTTTCATCCCGCAGAAAACAGATTTCCGATGAAATAAAAGACCTGGAACAAAAGAAAGCAGATGCTGAAAAGCAGCTGGCGGAATACCAGGCCAGGTTTAAAAATCTGGATCAGGAATCCAAACAGATTCTTGAGGACTACATCAAACAGGGTGAAAAAGCAAAAGAACGCATCATAGCCCAGGCTGATGCCCAGGCAGCAAAACTGGAAGATATGGCAAAACGCAATATTGAACAGGAATTCAAAGCAGCCAGACTGCAACTTCAGCAGGAAATTGCCGGGCTTGCAATTGAAAAGGCTGAAGCAGTCATTCGAGAATCCATTTCATCTGATGATCAGGATAAACTTGTTGACGACTATTTGAAAAAGGTGGTGGCATAATGAAAAATCTCGCAGTTTCAAGGCGTTATGCCAAAGCATTGATTCTTATTGGCCAGGAAGACGGCCAGGCAGAGCTGTACAATGAGGAACTGGCCGCCATGGTGGACCTTTTTGACACCCAGGAAGGGTTTGAAGAGGCATTGACCAATCCCTTGTACAATAAAAATGACCGTAAAAAGGTATTGGAAGCCGTGCTGGCTGCAACAGATCTGTCTGTGGTGATGAAATCTTTTCTGATGCTGCTGTTTGACAAGGGGAGAATTAAATTCCTGCGGGATATCGCAGCTTATTACAAGAATCTGGCTGATGAGCTCAAGGGCATTGTCAAGGCCAGCATCACATCTGCAACACAATTATCTTCTGAGGCGGTGGAAAAAATCCGGGACGCCTTGTCTAAAAAAGTTGGCAAAACTATTGTTCTGAATGTTGAACAGGATCCAAGTCTCATCGGCGGTGTCGTCACAAAAATCGGTGATCTTGTTCTGGATGGCAGCGTGAAAACTCAGCTGGTCAATATGAGGGAAACTTTAAAAAAAGGTGAGAGTGTCTAATGGAAATTAAAGCAGAAGAAATAAGCCAGATAATAAAAGATCAGATCAAAGGGTTTGATGCCGAGGTTGATCTGAATGAGACCGGTGTGGTTCTTTCAGCGGGTGATGGAATTGCCCGTGTATATGGTTTGGAAAAAGTAAAAGCAATGGAACTGGTGGAATTTCCCGGTGGCATTCTGGGACTCGCACTGAACCTTGAAGCTGACAATGTGGGTATTGCCATCTTAGGTGATGACAAGCTCATCAAAGAAGGGGATGTGGTCAAAAGAACCGAACGTATTGCATCCGTACCCGTGGGCGAAGCCCTGCTGGGCCGGGTTGTCGGCACCACTGGAGACCCCATTGACGGCAAAGGTCCTATCAATTCCGATATCATGATGAACATGGAATTGGTGGCCCCGGGTGTTATTGCCAGAAAATCGGTCCATGAACCCTGCTACACCGGTGCCAAAGCCATTGACGGCATGACGCCTGTAGGCCGGGGACAAAGAGAACTGATCATCGGTGACCGGCAGATCGGTAAAACCGCTGTGGCTGTGGATGCCATCATTGCCCAGAAAAATACCGATATGAAGTGTATCTATGTTGCCTGCGGCCAGAAAAAATCAACGGTGGCCCAGGTGGTTGCCGCCCTTGAAGAACATGGTGCCATGGAATACACAACCGTTGTTGTGGCATCTGCTTCTGAGTCCGCTGCCATGCAGTATCTGGCACCCTATGCCGGCTGCGCCATGGGAGAATATTTCAGGGACAAAGGCGAGCACGCCCTGATTATATATGATGATCTTTCCAAACAGGCGGTTGCCTACCGCCAGGTGTCTTTGCTTTTGAGACGGCCCCCTGCACGTGAAGCCTATCCCGGTGATATTTTCTACAACCATTCCCGGCTGTTGGAACGTTCTGCCAAGCTGAGCGATGAAAAAGGTGCCGGTTCCCTGACCGCACTTCCCATTATTGAAACCCAGGAAGGGGATGTGTCTGCATTTATTCCCACCAATGTTATCTCCATTACTGACGGCCAGATCTTTCTGGACAAGGACCTGTTTTTTGCCGGTATACGGCCCGCCATTGATGTGGGGCTTTCCGTATCCCGGGTTGGGGGCGCAGCCCAGGTAAAGGCCATGAAACAGGTGGCAGGCACCCTGCGCCTGGACCTGGCCCAGTACCGCGAACTGGAAGCTTTTGCCGCGTTTGGATCCGACCTTGATGCAGCCACCCAGAAACAGCTGACCCGTGGTGAAAGACTGGTGGAACTGCTCAAGCAGCCCCAGTACCAGCCCCTTCCCATGGAGAAAATGGTAACCGCGCTGTATGCCGGTACCAAAGGGTATATTGATAAATACCCCAAAGAAGCGGTTTCCAAATATGAAGAAGGACTGTATCCCTTTATTGAAAACCGGTTTCCTGAAATCTACGAAGGCCTGAAAGAGAAAAAAGAAATTACCCAGGATATCGAATCCAAGCTCAAGCAGGCTTTGGAAGCCTATGATGAAGAATTTAAGGATACCCTCTGAACATAACCAGGCAGGTATGCTTACATTTGAAAAATTTTTCACCAACACCAGGCTTGAAAGGTAGATATAATGGCAACATTAAAAGAAGTTAAATCAAAGATCGGCAGTGTCAAAAAGACAAAGCAGATCACCTCTGCCATGAAAATGGTTGCCACTTCACGGTTGCGCGGTTGTCAGAACAACATGGAGCAATTCAAACCCTATGCTTCAAAATTTGCCGAAGTTCTGGGCAGTATTGCCGGCAAATCCAGCTCAGATGCAAGTCCTCTGCTGGTTCCCCGCGAAGAAGTCAAAAAAGTGGTGCTTGTCCTTTGTACATCTGACAGAGGACTGTGTGGCGGATTTAATATCAATCTGATTGACAAAACCAGAAAATTAATTCAGTCCGAGCTGCAGGGCAAAGAGATATCTTTCTTTTGTTACGGGAAAAAAGGCAGAGACTGGGTCAGAAAATCTCCCCATGCCCTTGACGCAGAATTTCTGGATGTGGTGGGGGGCAAGATCGGGTTTTCCCATGCCTCTACACCGGGGCAGGAACTGATAGACAGTTTCCTGGAAGAAGCTGTTGATGAAGTATATCTGATTTATTCCGAGTTTCAGAGCATGGCAAGACAGGAACCCAGAATCAAACAGATTCTGCCCATCCCGTCTCTTGTCGATGTGGTGGAGGAAAAGCCTGCTGAAACAGATGCGGGTTTTCTTCCGGAACATATCTGTGAACCATCATCTGACGCACTCTTAGGAGAAATGCTCCCCAAGAATGTGTTTATTCAGATATATGACGCACTGCTCCAGACCTCCACCAGCGAACATGCCGCCCGGATGCGGGCCATGGAAAATGCCACCAAAGCCTGTGAAGACATGGTGGCGGAACTTCAGGGGATTTATAACAAGACCCGGCAGGCCGGTATTACAGCTGACCTCATGGATATTGTCGGTGGTGCTGAAGCGCTTAAGGGATAATACGTCACACAATAGCAAAGATATGCAAAAATATGTAAACAGCTTTATTAGGAGAAAAAAATGGCTGAAAATATAGGAAAAATAGCACAGGTTATTGGTGCGGTTGTTGATGTTGAATTTTCACCCGGCAACCTTCCGTCGGTTCTCACCGCACTGACCGTAACCAATCCCACCATCGGGGATGAAGAAGACAACCTGGTCATTGAAGTGGCCCAGCATCTGGGTGACAATATGGTCAGGTGTATCGGCATGGATGTGACCGACGGGCTTCAGCGGGGCATGCCGGTAAAAGATACGGGTTCACCCATATTGATGCCGGTGGGCGAAGCCTCTCTGGGCCGGGTACTCAATGTTGTGGGAAAACCGGTGGATGGTCTGGGTGATATCTCCAGGGAAAACACACTGCCCATTCACAGACATGCGCCCGCATTTATTAACCAGGATACCACGGTGCGGGTTCTGGAAACCGGTGTCAAGGTTATCGATCTGCTGGTTCCCTTTCCCAGGGGCGGTAAAATGGGCATGTTCGGCGGTGCCGGTGTCGGCAAAACCGTTATCATGATGGAAATGGTTAACAACATTGCCATGCAGCATGGCGGTATTTCCGTTTTCGGCGGGGTGGGGGAACGCACCCGTGAAGGAAATGACCTGTACCATGAAATGAAGGATTCCGGGGTTCTTCCCAAGTGTGCCCTGGTTTACGGGCAGATGACCGAACCTCCGGGAGCCCGTGCCAGGGTTGCCCTGTCCGCATTGACCTGTGCCGAACATTTCCGTGATGTGGAAGGCCAGGATGTGCTGTTGTTCATTGACAACATCTTCCGGTTCACCCAGGCAGGCGCAGAAGTGTCCGCCACCCTGGGACGTATGCCTTCTGCAGTTGGATACCAGCCCACTCTGGCAGTGGACATGGGGGAACTCCAGGAACGCATTACTTCCACGGATAAAGGCTCCATCACTGCGGTACAATGTGTGTACGTGCCGGCAGATGACCTGACCGACCCCGCACCTGCCACCACATTCGCCCATCTGGACGGCACTGTTGTTCTCTCCCGCCAGATTGCCGAGCTGGGAATCTACCCGGCAGTTGACCCGCTGGACTCCACATCCCGTATTCTGGATGCCACCTATATCGGTGAAGAACATTATCATGTTGCCCGGGTGGTTCAGCAGACCCTGCAAAAATACAAAGAACTCCAGGACATCATTGCCATTCTCGGGATGGATGAATTGTCTGATGAAGATAAGATTACGGTACAGCGGGCCAGAAAACTGCAGAAATTTTTGTCCCAGCCTTTCCATGTTGCAGAAACCTTTACCGGTATGCCCGGGGTTTTTGTAAAAGTTGAAGATACCGTAAGATCATTTAAAGAAATCATTGACGGCAAGCATGATGATCTTCCGGAAAATGCCTTTTATATGGTTGGTTCCATTGAAGATGCCATTAAAAAGGCACAATCCGCTTAATTCGGAGGAAAATCATGGCCGAGAAACTATTTCTTGAAGTGGTGACACCACAGAAGGCCGTTGTCAGTGAACCGGTTGACAGTGTCGTGGCACCGGGTTCCGAGGGTGAATTCGGTGCCCTTAGAGGACACACGCCTTTTTTGACATCCCTGAAACTGGGAACACTCCGGTATACCGATGTCCAGGGAAAAGAACAGCTGCTGTTTGTAAACGGTGGATTTGCTGAAGTTCTGCCGGACAAGGTAACGGTTCTGGCAGAATCAGCCGAACAGGGTGCTGACATTGATATGGCCAGGGCCCAGGCTGCAAAAGAGCGGGCAGAACAGCGCCTGGCCACCAGGGCTGCCGGAATTGATCTTCTGCGGGCTGAAATGGCATTGCGCAGGGCAATTCACAGGATCAATATTGCATCAGCGCGAAGATAATGCAGTGAGCGGTTTATTAACAGGATAAATCGATTGCAGATGAAGTTTACAAAGGGGTGCACCCATTCGGGAAAGCACCCCTTTTTGCTGGCAGAAAATATGTTTACGCTGCAGTAGACAAGTTTTCCGCACAAAAGGAAAATAACAATGGATAAGACGCTGGGTGTGATTATTCTGGCGGCTGGAAAAGGGACCCGGATGAAATCCGATCTGCCCAAAGTGCTTCATAAGGTGGCGGGAAAAAGTATGGTGTCTTATGTGATCGCCTGTGCCATGCACCTCACCCGTGATCATATCCATGTTGTGGTGGGGCACCAGGCCCAAAAAGTACGCCAGGAGGTGGCTGCCCGTTTTGCAGTGAATTTTTGCGTACAGGAGCAGCTGCTGGGCACCGGTGATGCGGTAAAATCTGCTCTGCCGCATCTGGCAGCCCCTGTCCAGGATGTGCTCGTGCTGTGCGGCGACGTGCCCCTGATACAGCCCCAAACCCTTATGGACCTGGTACAGGCCCATCAAAACAGTGGTGCTGCAGTTACGGTCCTGGCAACAGATGTGGAAAATCCATTCGGGTACGGCCGGATCATCCAGGATCAGCAGGGACAAGTGCTTGCCGTCCGGGAGGAGGCTGATGCCAGTGATGCTGAAAAAAAAATTTCACGGGTCAATACCGGCATATACTGCTTTGACCGGCATTTTTTATCCCGGGCCCTGGATCTGCTGCGCCCGGACAACCGACAGGGTGAGTATTACCTTACGGATGTGGTTGATATCGGGGTTCAAAACAAAGAAAAAATTGCCGTGAGGGTTCTGGCTGATCACCGTCAGGTTATGGGCATCAACACCCTGGATGAGCTTGAAAAAGCACAGAATCTCATCAGCGGTGTGGAAAATGAATTGCCTTGACTTTGGCAGCGCTTTTGATCTATAGTGAAACACAATTAAATACTTTGTGAGATTATGAAATTGGGTGATGATTCAGTTAAGAGCAAGTTTGATGATATCGGGAATAAAATCGACGGGTTGATTGTACTTTGTCAGACACTTCGGTCGGAAAATCAGGGTCTGGTTTCACGGATCAGAGAGTTGGAATCAGACCTGGAAAAAAAGAACCAGACAGAGGAGAAGTTTTCTGAAAAAGAAGCGTTTGTTCAATCAAAAATTGACGCACTTCTGACAAAACTGGACAGTTTCAGCCGGTCAGAAGAAACCCGATCAAAGGTGTGACCGACAGTTTGTTTTCGGTAAAGGGATTTCATTGAATGAAATTATCAAAATTGATCTTTTTGGGGAAGAGTTTAGATTTAAACCTGATGGCGAGGTCAAGAATCCGGAAAAAGTTGCACAACATTTAACCGATTATATTCAGGAGGCAGAAGAGATGTTCCAAAGCAAAAGCTCGGGACGAAATAAAATCGCTATTCTGCTTCTTGCTGCCATGAATCTGTCAAAGGATTTTCATGAGCTGAAACTGCAACATTCTGAATTTAAAAGAGATGTAGGAGAAAAAATGGCATCTCTGATAAATAAAATTGATGAAGAACTTGAATGAAAGACAGCTATGCTGTGGCGGTAAAAACGCCCCTGCAATGTGCGTGATTGTATGATAGACTTTGTCCTAATGCATACTGAAAAGGGAATCCACCCTGATACTGGTGCGCAGGTTCCTCGTTTGTAAGGAAAAGCCTGAAGGTATTATCTGGATGCCCACTTTTGAACCAATGGTTCAAAGCCCTAAACGCAACACGGCAATCTGTGGGGGTAACTGTCTTTTTTAGTCAGAATTCTTTTCAAATTCCAGCCCTTTTCACAACATCATCCCATTCCATAATTTAGGTCAAAGTTGCACAACCGCCTTTTTGGGGTGTGTTGTTAATACCATATGCTTGAAGGAGACTTGTTGAATGGAAACCGTACTCTCATTAATTATTGCTGTATTGCTGGGATTGGGAGTCATAGCCTTTTTTGTGCTCAAAAAAAAGATCTCTCAAGACAATCTTAATATTGAAGCAGAACAAAAACGGATCATCGAGGAAGCTGAACGCAATGCTGACACCCTGTTAAAAGAAGCCAGGCTGGAAGCAAAATCCCGGCTTCTGGAGATGAAAAGCACGTTTGATGCAGAAACCCAGGAAACCCGGGAGGAATTGAAAAAAGAAGCCCGCAGACTTTCCAAAAAGAGTGAAAAACTGGATCAGGCTGAGGATTTATTGGGAAAAAGGGAAAAAGCGCTCCAGAAAGAAGAAATCGAAATTCACAACAGACTTGATTCTGTTGTCCAGGCAGAAGAGCAGTGTAACCTCCTGCTGGAGGAAACAAAAAGGGAACTGGAAAAAGTGTCCGGCCTGACTTCAGAGCAGGCCAGAGAATTGCTGCTAAAGGCCCTGGAAGAAGAAGCCCGGCATGAAGGTGCCGCCCTTGTCAAAAAGATCAACAATGAAGCCAGAGAACAGGCTGACAAAGAAGCCAAAAAAATCATCTCCACTGCTGTGCAGCGGTATGCCGGAGAATATGTGGCGGAAAAGACCGTGTCTGTAGTGCATTTGCCCGGAGATGAAATGAAAGGCAGAATCATCGGCAGAGAGGGACGCAATATCCGGGCCCTGGAGGCTGCCACCGGCATTGACCTAATCATTGATGATACCCCGGAAGCGGTTATTCTTTCCGGGTTCAATCCGATTCGGCGGGAAGTGGCCAGGCTTTCTCTGGAAAAATTGATTTCCGACGGCAGGATACATCCGGCCAGAATAGAGGATGTGGTGGAACGGGCATCCCAGGAAGTGGAACAGGCCATTAAGGAAGCAGGAGAACAGGCTGCCTTTGACCTGGGTGTTCACGGTATCAATCCGGAATTGATCAAGGTGCTGGGAAAACTCAAATTCAGAACATCCTATGCCCAGAACGTGCTGCAGCATTCTTTTGAAGTGGCATTTCTGGCAGGAACCATTGCAGCGGAACTGAAACTGGACATCAAGCTGGCCAAGCGCATGGGGCTGCTGCATGATATCGGCAAGGCAGTGGACCATGAAGTGGATGGGGCCCATGCCATTATCGGGGCCAAAATGGCAAAAAAATACGGAGAG
>DATFKQ010000083.1:0-22276 GCA_035268565.1 Desulfotignum sp.
TTTTGTTTTGCCATGGCAATACCCTCCGTGCGATTTTTTTGTACAATGTCAAAATTTCAGTGATGCCGAACACCCGGCCGGCAGCCGGCATCACAATGAGAAACAAAATACCGGTGATGGTGCAGATGATCAGAGAAGAAATTATGTCTGCAGGCGCAAGGATGGCTGTCAGACCCTGGTGTAACGCAAAAAGCAAGGCACCGGTAAACAGGCTGACCAGCACCAGTTTTAATAAAAAATGATAGACCTGTGCTTTGCCCTGGTTGCCGGTTTTTCTGCTCCAGGATTCAAACAGGGCCAAAGCGGAAAAAACAACGGTCAAAGAAAGGCCAAAAGCCACCCCTTGTGCATCAAAGGCTTTCATGCACAGATAAATTACCGGCAGGCCTGCCAGCATGCATCCGGTGGAGACCAGGGCAGGGAACAAGGTGTTTTCAAGGGCGTAAAACCCTCTGGCCACAAAGGTCTGGGCGGAAAAGGCAAAAGCGCCGGCCATGAAATAGGGCAGAATGCCTGCGGTTATCCGGGTGGCAGCCGCATCAAACGCACCCCGCTGGAATAAGATCAGTACAATTTCCTGGCGCAGGACAATGAAAAGAACGGAAAACGGGATCACCAGAAAGATGAATTTCAAGGTGTGGTTGATGATCTGGTTCAACCGGTCCAGATCTCCTGCAGCGGCAATCTGGGCCATGAAAGGATAGGAGGCCATGCCTATGGCCTGGCCGAAAAACCCCACCAGAATAAACATGATGCGCAGCGCATAGTTCATGGCGGCAATATGGCCGGGCTCCAGAAAGGAACCGAAAAATTTTATGAGAATTTCCGTGGAAAAAGTGACAGTGAGCCCCACCATGAAAGGCAGGGTGATCAACACATACCTTTTAAAATCCGGGTGGAAAAAATTGATGAGAAACCTGTAGCGCAGCCCCTGTTTTCTCGCCCCTGTCCATTGCAGGAAAAAATTGCCGGCAAAAGCCCCTGCCAGCACGCCCCAGGCAAACCCCTCCATACCTATATACGGGTACAGAAAAATGCCGCCGCAGATGATGCCCAGATTGTAAATCAGGGGTGCCAGCGCCGGGATGAAAAATTTTTCTTTTGCAAACTGTACTGCCATGAACAGGCCCCCGCTGAAAAAGAAAAACTGGGCCGGCAAAATGATGCGGGTCATGCGCACCGCCAGATGAAAAGTGGCTGGATCCTGGATACCCGGTGCCAGGATACCTACCAGAAACGGTGTCCAGATCATGGCCGCGCCAATGCAGACAGCCAGCACCAGGCCGAATCCGTTGAAAACCAGGGAAAACACGGCAAATCCCTGTTTGTCCTGGCCCCGGGAAATGTATCTGGCAAAAATGGGGATAAAGGTGATGGATAAAAATCCGCTGGCCACCACATGGTTGAGGATTTCAGGCAGGGCAAACGCGATCTGGTAGGCGTCCACCCCGGCCTGGGCACCGCCGGCCCAGGCAATGGCCATTTCCCGCACCAGGCCGATGATCCGGCTGGCAAACACCGAGGCCATCATGATAAATGAGGCGATGCCGATTTTCTTGAATATGGAAGCGGATGCGGTCATGGTTATTCAGGGATGTACCACAACCACGGGCCAAAGAAAAGAGCGGTTTACAATCCCAGGACTTGACGTGGAACAGGGGGGTGAATATACTTGACACCAAAACAACCGGAACAAGATCTTGAGGATCGGAATAAAAGCTGATTTAAAAAGTTCTGGTTATCAAAACATAAGGATGATAGGAAACATAATTATGTGTACCAGAATCGGAATATGGTGCCTGCTGGGGGGATTTTTTGTGTGGCTGTTCAGCGGGATTTCCAGTTTTATGGAGGCAGACAATTTCTGGAGGGGCCTGACCCTTTCCCGGCTGCTGGGAGATTATGCCGAATCTGTTGTTACATTCATTCCCCTGGAAGTGATGAAAAATATAATGTATTTTCTGGTGTTTGAGCTGCCGTTTTTCGGAGTTATCCTCGGGGTGGGAACCTTGTTTCTTGTCATTGGCATGTTTTTTAAAGTCCGGTAGAAAAAAAATCAGTGCCCGGGAAATAAAGGAAAAACAATGCATGATAAAACACTGCACCTGTCAAAAGACCGGCTGCTGACCCGCCGGCAGTTTTTAGGCCTGTCTGTCAGTGTATCTGCTGCAGGCCTGTTCCAGCTTTATGGATGTGCAGCAGATCCTGTGACCGGCCAGCGCCAGCTGATGATGATGTCAAAAAACCAGGAGATCGCTGTGGACCGTCAGCAGTCTCCGTTTCAATTTTCTTCGGACTACGGGATTATTCAGGACCAGGCCCTGAACCAGTATATCCATCAAGTGGGAACGGATCTGGTGTCCCATGTTCACCGGCCGGCCATGCCCTATAATTTTCAGTGTGTCAATGCGACGTATATCAATGCCTATGCATTTCCCGGCGGTTCCATTGCCGTGACCAGAGGAATTTTGCTGCGTCTGGACAATGAGGCGGAACTGGCAGCACTCCTGGGCCATGAACTGGGCCATGTCAATGCCCGCCATACAGCTGAACAGATGTCTAAAAGCCAGCTCTCCTCTCTGGTGGTGGGAGGGCTTTCTGTCCTGATGGATTCCCAGGCCAAAGGCCTTGGCAATCTGACCCAGCAGCTGGGCGCACTGGGCCAGGGCCTGTATCTGGCCAAATACAGCCGGGACAATGAACGGGAAGCAGATTTTCTGGGCCATGAATACATGGTAAAAGCCGGATATAATTCCAGGGGATTTGTGGGTCTCATGGAGATGCTCAATACCCTGAACAAGCGCAGACCCTCATCAGCACAGCTGCTTTTCTCCACGCATCCCATGAGTGACGAACGGCTGGCAGCAGCTGTCCAGCGGGACCAGGGACCATACAGCCAAACCAGGAAAGCTTCTTTGCTCAAAGAACGGTATATGGACCGGATCGCCGGTTTGAGGAAAATAAAAGCGGCTGTCCTTTCCATGCAGGAAGGTGAAGAATATCTGGCCCGGGAAAAGTATGACAAGGCCAGGACGGCCTTTGCATCCGCTTTGGATCAGGCAGCAGATGATTATACCGCCCATGTGCTTATGGCAAAATGCCTGCTTATTCAGGAAAAACCGGCTGAGGCAGCTTCCTATGCCGGCGCGGCCGTTGATTTGTATCCCGGGGAATACCAGGGCCATTATGTGGCAGGTCTTGCCCATGTGAAAACCAGACAGTTTTCCCGGGCCTATGAGAATTTTGTCAGAGGGGATCAGCTGCTGCCCGGCAATCCCCAGCTGACTTTCTACAGAGGGTATGCACAGGAGCATCTGGGCCGGCAGCGGTCGGCGGCAGCAGATTATACCGCATATTTGAAAATGATCAATTACACTTCCAACCAGTATTCCCAGTATGCATACCAGCGGTTGAAAGAATGGGGTTATGCCCAGTAATTTTTTGATGAAAGCCCCTTGATTCATGAAATTTAAAAGCCTTGGGCAATGTGTGCGGTTTTTGGAAAAGAAAAAAGAACTGGTCAGGATCAGCCAGACAGTGGACCCGCACCTGGAAATGGCGCAAATAACGCGGCGGGTGTTTGAGGCGGGCGGTCCGGCCCTGCTGTTTGAAAAGGTAAAGCATGCAAAATTTCCGGCCCTGTCAAATCTTTACGGCACCTGGGAGCGCACCTTAAAAATTTTTGAACCGGAACTGGATCAGGTAAAGGCCCTGGTGGACATGAAATTCATCCCCCGGAAGGCCGCAGGATCCCCGGGACGGCTGATCAAGGCAGGGACTGCCCTGGCCCATTCCCTGCCTGTGCCATGCCGGAGACCCCCGGTCCTGGCCCATTCCACCAGTATCGACAGGCTGCCGCTGATTACCTGCTGGCCCGGGGACGGGGGGGCATTTGTGCTTCTGCCCCAGGTGTTTTCCCAGGATCCGGACACGGACGCGGTATTGCAGTCCAACCTGGGCATGTACAGAATTCAGCTGTCAGGCAACCAGTACCGGATCAATGAGGAGGCGGGGCTGCATTATCAGCTGCACCGGGGAATCAGCGCCCACCACCAGAACGCCCTGGCAAAAAATCAGCCCCTGAAAGTGACCATTTTTATCGGCGGTCCCCCGGCCCATGCCCTGGCCGCGGTCATGCCCCTGCCGGAAGGGGTTCCGGAAATCGCTTTTGCCGGCGCCCTGGCAGGCCGCAATTTCAGGTATACCCGTCACAAAGGGTTTGTTTTGTCATCAGATGCAGATTTCTGCATCACCGGCTGGGTGATGCCCCATCAGACAAAACCGGAAGGCCCGTTTGGGGACCATCTGGGGTATTATTCCCAGACCCATGAATTTCCGTATATCCGGATAGCTTCTGTGTACCACAGGCCCGGTGCTGTTTTTCCGTTTACCGTGGTGGGACGGCCCCCCCAGGAAGACAGTAATTTCGGCCGCCTCATCCATGAGATCACCCGCAATGCTGTTGCCAGAACCATACCCGGTGTCACTGCTGTCAATGCCGTGGATGCGGCCGGGGTGCATCCGCTGCTGCTGGCCAAGGCCAGAGAAGGCTATCTGCCCTATGAAACCCCCATGCCCAGGGAACTGCTCACCCATGCAAATGCTGTTTTGGGAACCGGCCAGCTCTCTCTTGCCAAATACCTTTTGCTGGCCGCCCATGAAGACCGTCCGGATCTGGATGTGAACGATGAAAAAGCCTTTTTTGTCCATGTGCTGGAGCGCCTGGACTTTTCCCGGGACCTGCATTTTTTTACCCGCACCACCATGGATACCCTGGACTATTCCGGCCGGCAGATCAACCAGGGCTCCAAACTGGTGATGGCGGCGGCCGGACCTGTGAAAAGACAGCTGTGCCGACAGTTTCCTGAACCTTTTTCTCTGCCTGATGATTTTTCCCATGCCATGATGGCCGGGCCGGGCATGGCCGTGATCCAGGGTCCTGCCTTTGGTTCCTATGCCATGGCCGGCCGGCAGATGAACCGGCTGAAAACCCATCTGCAGAATGCCTGTGAACTGTCCGGTCTGGCCCTTCTGGTGGTGGTGGATGATGCACCATTCTGTGCGCAGACCTTTGATAATTTTCTGTGGGTGACATTTTTGCGGTCCAATCCCTCCCATGACATATACGGTATAGGAGAGAAAACCGTGTTCAAACACTGGGGCTGTGAGGGGCCGCTGATCATAGATGGCCGCAAAAAGCCGTTTCATGCCGCTGTTCTGGAACCCGACCCTGAAGTCTCCCGGCGGGTGGACCAGATGGCCTGCAAAGGCGGTCCCCTGTACAAGATACTATGACCGGATACTCTCGCCGGGGGCATCTTATGCTGTCTTGTTCAAACCCGTGGCGGGCGGTCTTTTCCAAATTATTGATTGGAATCGTCCCGCATATCTGGTACACTGCGATTTTCTGACCCAGCGGAGGTGGGTGGTCATGTTCAAACGATTGAAATTTGTGATTTACACCCGGCCGTTTATATGGTTTGCTTTTTATCTGGTGCAATGCTACAGCAGAACTTTGCGGCTTCGGGTTGAAAATGAAGACTGCTGGAAAAAACTTCTGGATCAGGGCATTCCTGTACTGCTGTGCACCTGGCACCAGCAGTTTTTTTGTGCTATCAGGCATTTCAAAACCTATGCCGGCTATAATCCCGGGCTGATGATTTCCCAAAGCCATGACGGAGACCTTATATCCGGAGTGGCTAACCGGGTGGGGTGGCATACCCCGCGCGGATCTTCGTCCCGTGGGGGGAAACAGGCCATGCATGCCATGATCGCCCATTTAAAAGAATACGGATTCGGCGCCCATATCCTGGACGGCCCCAGGGGACCCATGGGGAAGATAAAACCCGGGATCATCCGCATGGCCCATGCAGCCGGGGCCAGGGTGGTGCCGTTCACGGTGAAAGCAGACAACGCCTGGTTTTTTAATTCCTGGGACCGGTTCATGCTGCCCAGGCCGTTTTCCCGGGTGTGTATCACCTTTGGCCCCGAAGTGGTGCTGGACCCGGTTGATACTTCTGAAGGGTTTGAACAGCAGCGCCGGGAGCTGGAGAACCTGCTTCTGCCCAGATTATTTCATCTTTGCAACAAGGAGTGATTTCATGGAAGAAAGACCGCTGACCTCTGTGTTTTTTCATTTTCGGTTCAAATTTCTGGCCATTTCCTGCATGGCATTCCTCCTGTATGTCATACTGTCGAGTTCTTCTGATTTCAGCCAGTTTGCCGGCAGTATGCAGTTCAGGCTCATGGGTCCGTTTTTCATCATCACAGGATTGATGTTTCTGGTATTCAGAAAGTTTCCCATAAAGTGTCCCCATTGTGCCAGGGTGATTCCCACCAGAAAAGACTGGACATGTCCCAACTGCAAAAGAAAACAGGGCAAAGAACGGTACCTGTCGGAAAAATGTGTTCACTGCAAGGAAGTTCCGGCAACCAGTTCCTGCGATTTGTGTAAAAAAACATTCAGGCTATAAGCATTCAGATTATAACATTCAGATCATAGACGGGTCAGCCGGGTTTTTGAAAAGGAATTACACCACCCCGGTGAACTCCATGTTCAGTTTCTGCTGGAAACTTTCAATGGTTTTGAAAATTTCTTTGAGCATGTGCCGGTCCAGATGGGACAGGTTGTCCGGGTTGATATAATTGTCCGGCGGCGTGCCTTCATCCATGATATTGGTGATCTGGCGGCGGAACCGCATCTTCATCAGAAAATTATAGGACTGGACGATGTTGTGGTATTCTTTGCCGGTGATGGCATGGGTGGTGTACAGCCGGAACAGCCGGGCCAGGGTATTGGTCTGGTAGATGTTGTTTTTCAGGGCATATACCCGGGTGACGTCAGTGATGGGCAGCATGGCATATTTGATATCAAAGGCATTTTTGTGCCTGCCTTCTGATTCCACCCGGAGTTTGCCGAACAACCCTATGGGGGGCCTGAAATACAGAGCGTTTTCCGTCATGTTCCGCAGAAACCCTGACCATCCCCGCAAAGATGCAAACAGGTGGTCCTTGAGCTGTTCAGACAGGTACAGATCACCATAGGTCCCTTTAAAATCAAAAAAAATACTGGAATACAAAAGATCTTCAGGCTTGGCCTTGCGGATCCAGGCATGAAAATACTGTTTCCATACAGACAGGGGCTGGCACCATTTCGGGTTCTGCGCCATGTTGTTCCCTTCGCAGAACCGGTAGCCGGCCATATCCAGCCGGGAGCAGACAAGCTCTGCCAGATCTGTGAAATATGTTTTTGCCTTGTGTGCCTCTGTTTCTGATGCCGGGTCTGCATACACAATGGCATTATCCTGGTCAGATACCAGGGTCTGCTCTTCTCTGCCTTCTGATCCCATGGTCAGAAACACAAATTCACATGGCGGGGGACCTGTTTCGGCCAGGGAAAAGGCCATGACTTTTTCCAGGATGGCATCGGAAAAGGTGGTGATCAGGCGGGTGATATGTTCCGGATTCACCCCGTTGCTGATGGGTTCTAAAAGCATGCGGCACAGCTTTGCATGGATATTTTCAAGATCAGCCATTTTTTTGGCAGAGGTCACGGATTTCAGCAGTAAAAATGTGGCCCGGGTCTGGGCTGTGATCAGGTCTTTTTCAGAGAGGATGCCGGAAATATCCCCTGATTTTCCGCACACGGCCAGGTGGCGCTTGTCCCTGTCGATCATGGTTAAAAAGGCTTCAAACACCTGACAGTCTGCTGAGATGGTGATTACCGGCGAGGACATCACGGCTGAAACAGGGGTGTCAGGGGCCAGGCCCTGTGCCAGCACTTTTTCCCGCAGGTCTGCATCCGTGACAATGCCTGTGATCTGCCGGTCTGCATCTTTTACCAGGATGGCACCGGCATTGTTCCGGCTCATTTTCCCGGCTGCTGTTTTCACCGGCGTGTCCATGGGACAGGTCACGATATTGGGCCGGAAGATGGCAGATACCGGCTGGTTGAAAAACGACGGCTGGGAGTGTTCTTCTTTCATTTCATGCCCCATGGTGCAAAACATTGCACATCAATCAAGGGAAAATTTAGATGGTCCAGATTGAACCATCTGGCGGTGAGAAAACCCGGAAAAACGGTTTTTCTGTTGTTGAAATAGGCGGCTTCTTTGTTGTAGCGTCTGGCAGAATAAATGGTTTTCAGGTAAAGGTCTGCCATCTTTTTGGAAAGGGGGTGGTTTTTTTTCATTGCAGTTGTCAGGCTGTCCATATCCTCTGCCAGATGGGCCTGGGTATCTTCAAAGGCAGCCACAAGATCCGGATCAAGGGGCGCATCAGATGCCTGGAACCGGGTCAGAATGGTCTGGATCTGCCGGGCATTCTCCTCTATTTGAGAAATCTTCTCCGGGGAAACGCTCTTTGGGGCCTGGGATACCAGTTCCGGTATCAGGTCCAGCTGGTCGCTACAGGCGGTAACCATCAGATCTTTGGTGGCATTGATGCGGTTTTTGGACCGCAGCATACTGGTATAACTGCCTAAAATAACACAGAAAAGCACAATTGACAGGGCAACGGAACATAGGCCTGCAAAGATCAGCCAGGGTTTTTTCATGAATTCGCCTCCGGTTTAAAGATTTACCTGTTTTTGCATAAGTACTTCCAGCCCTACCACGTGTTGCATTGGTTTATCAATATTTTAATCTTGCATAATAGGAATTTTTCGATGCCCTGATGGCATCCCCCAGGGTCAGAATGCCGTTGCTGTTCAAAATAGGGATCAGTTTTAAAAAGATCTGTGCCGTGGAAATAGCATCCCCCAGGGCGGTATGCCTGCCAATGATATTGATGCCCAGACGCCTGGCAATATTTTCCATGTCATGCTGTTCATGGACCGGATGCAGAATGGCGGACAAAAGCAGGGTATCCAGAATGGGGTTGGTAAACCGGACCCTGGTGGTTTTTTCCTTGAGTGCGAGCATTTTCATGTCAAAGGCGATATTGTGTCCCACCAGAACGGTGTCAGCCGCAAACTGCCGGAACCGGGGCAGCACTTTTTCAATGGGGTCTTTTTCCGCTACCATTTCATGGTTGATGCCGTGAATCCGGTAGGATGCCATGGGAATATCCCGCCTGGGATCCACCAGTTCTTCAAAAACATCCTCAAAAAGTATGCGGTTGTTGACTATTCTTACACCCCCCATGGAAATGATCTCATCACCGCCTTCCGGATTCAGACCGGTTGTCTCCGTATCAAATACGGTATAGGAGATCTCTTTTAACCGGGTGTCAAGCAGGCTTTTATTCCGGTCTTTGACCTGGAACAGGTCAAAATCATAAAATTCCGGCCGGGACCCTGCCATGACAGGTGTCCGGTGTTTTGCCGCCATGGATGTTTCAGCGCTTTTTCTGACAGACAAAATGATATGGTCACTGGTGTTTTCATCAGAAACCAGGATGTCAAACCGGGTATTGTTGAGTTTGAGAACTGATTCAAATCCGGGCAGTGAATTGATGTGCTGGTGCTTGATGGTCTCAAGGTCTGCTGTTTTTACAGGGTAGTCTTCCCAGGTGATGTCACACCTGATCCGGTCATGGTCGGATGACGCTGTAAGATCAAATTCAGGAAGGCCTGTGAGCCGGGTCAGGGCATTGAACAAAAACACAAATGCCTGGGTCAGAGAATAGGTGTCTGCCATGATGCGTTCATTTTGTGCCCGGTTATACACATTGATTCTGATACCATGAAGCTGGCCGGACAGTTTCTGGACCCGGAAAAGAAATTGTGCCAGATCCAGCCGGGTCAGGGGCAGGCGCGAGAGAAAAATGTCCTGGATGGTATCAGACAGCTTGTGAAAACCCGCTGCAGCAGGACTTTGTTTTTCCAATGCCTGAAGAAACTGTGCCAGATGGTTCTGGATGGATTCATATTTTCTGATGTCCTGGGAGATTTCCTGGAATGCCAGAATGAATCCGGTCATCTGGTTGTTTTTGTCCAGGACCGGTATGGTTTCCACACTGATCAGACAATGGCTGAAAACCGGGGTGATAAAATAGGAACCTGCACTGTTTTTTCCTGATGTCAGCTGTTCTGTGATCTCTTCCATGGCATGGGCGATGAGATCCTTGTCCACCAGATGAAAAATGGACCGGCCCAGGCCCATGAAATGTTCGGTTTTTTTCAGGTCTGTGGGGGGGGAGAATATTTTTTTGGCCAGAGAATTGTACAGCAGAATCCGGCCGCTGGTGTTGCAGATGATCACCCCCTGGGGCAGTTCTCCCATGATGGCGGCCAGCAGGTTTCTTTCCTGCTCGGTTTCTTTTCTGGCAGCCCCCACCTGCCGGGCAATGGACTGGTCCTGTTTTTCAAACATGTCAGCAAAGGTATTGATGGATCTGGCCAGGGCCTGGATGTCCTGGTTCCCTGTCACAGGGATACGCAAAGACGAATTGGACGCATAAATCATGGCCACTTCCGCCGACATCTTTTTCACCGGTTTTATATAACCGGTATACACCATGTCTGATAATGCCCAGAACACCAGGCACAGCAGAAGAAATCCCCCCAGCAGCACCACGGTATGTTGCCTGCAGATGGCTGTTACCGCCTGTGCCTGCTCAGTGGTCAGGTGCAGCCAGATATACACAGCCATGCCTGTGAAAATCAGAAAAATAATGCCCGCACCTGCCAGGGCAAATATCCAGAATCGGTGGCTCAGGGTCATGAATGCAGAAAATAAAGAATTCCGGACAAAGGGCTTTGTCCGGAATTCTTTGTGGTTTTATAGGTTATGATATGTGATTATCCCCACCATCCCCATCCGAATGAGGACACGAACAGTACGCAGAAAATAAGCGTTGCAATAAGGTATTTGTCTTCAAGAGCCATGGTATTTCTCCTTTGTTTCTCAGGTTGTTGAATCAATGGTCCAGGTTGTCACATATCATCGGCTTCCTTGGTAACATCCATGGTTTCCTCATCCGCCCGTCTGATCTGTTCGGCTGATGTGGTGGACATTTCCGCTTTAAAACACAGGCCCCACATCATGATGATCCCCAGGATCCACCACACGATCTGCCAGGACCAGATGGGCGGAAAGCCCGCAAATGAGAATGCATTGTTGCCGATGAGAACCCCCGGCCCCAGTGCCATGAGATACCAGACCGGGACGGCGATTTTCATGTAGCCGCGCCAGCGTTTGCCTTTTTCAGAGGGTCCGTCAATGGAGTTGAGCCATTCCCTGACCTCTTTTTGCCGGGCAATGGTCTCTTCACTGTCTTTCATGCCAAGACCACGGCACAGGTATGCCACGCCCAGTCCCACGAAAATACCCCAGCCTGCCGTATGGATGGACAAAGGATACTGCCAGACATAATAGGTGAGAAAACAGGCGATAATAGCGCTGATAAGGCCCAGTACCACCCCGATGCTCGGAAATTTGAATCCCCAGTGCACCCCTAACAGGCATATGTACATGATGGTACCAAAGGCCGTGGCAAATCCGCCGATCATGACGATGGCATCCGTGGAGGTCAAAGAGACCACAACCGCAGCCGCTGCCAGGATGGTGGCAAAGATCCGGTTGGTCCAGATCTGTTCGGAATGGGAACCGCCCTGTTTTCTGACATACCGCCACCACACATCCCGCTGGATAATGGTGCCGCCGGTGCCGATATAGGGGGCTGCCGTGGAATGGATGGCGGCAATGGCGCCCATGAACACCAGGCCCATGAGGGGCCCTGGCATAAATTTGACCATGAGTATGGGCACCACATCGCCGTTGGTCATTGCTTCGCCGCCCAGTTCGGCTGCCAGTTTACCGCTTTCCAGCAGAATACGGGCGCCGATGCCCTGAAACGCAGTGAAAAAGAACAGGGCCAGGCCCACCACAAATGTGGACATGAACACCTGCTGCCAGGCCAGGGGCTTGGGAGAGGCAATACCGAAGTTCCACAGGGTAAAGGCCGGGGATGACTGGATACCCATGAGGGCGAACATGTAGGTGAGGATCATCACCGCGGTCCACCCGCCGCTGCCCAGGCCGAAGTGGATCAGGCCCGGCACCTTCATGTATTTTTCTTCCAGGCCGCCCATGGAGGCCACAAATCCTGACCACCCGCCGAACAGGGGGCTGGTGATGGTGTAAAATCCCAAAAGGATGATACCGCCCACCAGAAGACAGAACTGCAGCACCCCCACCCAGGTGGAAGCCTTCAGACCGCCGGTGACAACATAGAACCAAACAATGACGGCCATGAAAATCAACCCTGCGGTCTCGGGCACGCCGGCTGTCCAGTAGAACAGCTTGGCTGCGGCAATGAGCTGGAGCCCGGAGTAGAAGATGGAGTAGAGAAACGCCGCCAGAACCGTGAGCCAGCGGACCGCTTCATTGTTATAGTAATAGGCGAACATGTCACCCGGGGTGATAAATCCGTAGCGTTTGCCCATGAGCCAGTTTCTTTTGGCAAAAAATGCCCCGGTGATGGGAATGGTGAGCACATAAAAGGATGCAAAGGCATACACCAGCCCTGCTTTCCAGATCAAACCGGGATGACCGATAAAGGTCCACCCGGAAAACGAGGCAGCTGTTGCCGCCATCAAAAAGGCAATGAACGGAATGGAGCGGCCGGCAATGGCATAGCCGGAGGCTTTTTTTTCAGTGAAAAACCCTTTCATGCCCCACCAGAAGCAGTAAATGATATATAATCCCAGAAAAACCCATACCCATACTTTTGGATCCATAATTTTTTCCCTCCTGTTGTCTCATTTATATGAAATGACCGGATTCTTTTTGATTATCAAGGAATTGTCGGATAATCAGGGCATATCACACCACCTCCTCTCCATTTGCATTGTTATTTATATATACTGTTTTTTTATGCGTTTTTCCCATATCCGATCTTTCCCAAAGAAACTGCAATTTCATCCAGGATGGTGTCATCATCTATGGTGGCAGGCACTTTGTATGATTTTTTGTCCGCAATGGAGCGCATGGTGCCCCGCAGGATCTTGCCTGACCGGGTTTTGGGCAGGCGCTGGACCACAGTGGCGGTTTTGAATGCCGCCACAGGACCGATGGTGTCCCTGACCCGCTGCACCACTTCTTTGATCAGTTCATCATGGTCCCGGTCCACCCCGGCATTGAGCACCAGCATCCCTAAGGGAACCTGGCCCTTGAGGGCATCTTCCACCCCCATGACGGCGCATTCCGCCACATCCGGATGGCCGGCGATCACCTCTTCCATGGCGCCGGTGGACAGGCGGTGGCCTGCCACATTGATGATGTCGTCGGTTCTGGCCATGACAAACACATACCCGTCCGCATCAATAAATCCGGCATCCGCGGTTTCATAGTATCCCGGGAATGTTGCCAGGTAGGCGGAAATATACCGGTCATCATTCTGCCACAAGGTGGGCAGGGTGCCCGGCGGCAGGGGCAGTCCGGCAACAATGGCGCCGATGCCCC
The DNA here is from genome assembly GCA_035268565.1 of Desulfotignum sp. Taxonomy (GTDB): domain Bacteria; phylum Desulfobacterota; class Desulfobacteria; order Desulfobacterales; family Desulfobacteraceae; genus Desulfotignum. The sequence goes on from DATFKQ010000083.1 coordinate 13,407, forward strand.
CCGGTCCCACGGGATCGCCTGCCTCATCCAGTACAGCCAGGTCCCAGCCCGGGGCCGCCTTGGTGGGCGATCCGGGTTTGACCGGGAACTGGTGCAGGCCCACACAGTTGGCAGCAATGGCCCATCCGGTTTCTGTCTGCCACCAGTGGTCGATCACCGGGATTTTGAGGCTGTTTTCCGCCCAGGAAAGGGTGTCCGGATCAGTTCTTTCCCCGGCCAGAAACAGGTATTTGAAATGGGACAGGTCAAAGCCGGCCATCAATTTTGCTGCCGGGTCCTGCTGCTTTATGGCCCGGAATGCTGTGGGCGCGGTGAACATGGTTTTCACCCTGTGCTCGGAGATGACCCGCCAGAAGGCAGATGCATCCGGTGTTCCAACGGGTTTGCCTTCATAGACAATGGTGGTGCACCCTTTGAACAAGGGGGCATACACAATATAGGAATGCCCTACCACCCAGCCGATATCCGAGGCAGCCCAGTACACATCCCCCTGGTTGACGTTGTAAATGGCGTTCATGGTCCATTTCAGGGCCACCATGTGACCGCCGTTGTCCCGGACAATGCCTTTGGGCTGGCCAGTGGTGCCCGAGGTGTACAGGATATATAACGGGTCGGTGGCAGCCACAGGCACGCAGTCGGCCGGTGCTGCCTGTTCCATCATCTCGTCCCAGTCAAAATCCCTTCCCGGCTGCATATCTGCCGCAGCCTGGGGACGCTGAAAAATGATGCAGGCTTCCGGCTTGGTGCTGGACAGGTCGATGGCCTTGTCCAGCAGGGGCTTATATGGGATCACCCGTTTGACCTCAATGCCGCAGGAAGCCGATACGATCACTTTGGGCTTGGCATCGTCGATCCGGGTGGCCAGTTCATTGGCGGCAAACCCCCCGAATACCACAGAATGGATGGCCCCGATTCTGGCACAGGCCAGCATGGCAAACAGGGCCTGGGGAATCATGGGCATGTAGATGATGACGCGGTCTCCTTTGGTCACACCCCGGTCCTTCAGGACCCCGGCAAACCGCGACACCTGGTCTTTAAGATCATTATAGGTATAGGTGGTGATGGTGTCGGTCACCGGACTGTCATAAATGACAGCGGCCTGGTCCCCCCTTCCTTGATCCACATGCAGGTCCACCGCATTATAACAGGTGTTGGTTTCTCCACCGACAAACCACCGGTAAAAAGGCTTGTTGGAATCATCCAGCACCTTGTCCCATTTTTTGTACCAGTGGCAGTCTTCGGCAATGGGTCCCCAGAATCCTTCCGGGTCGTTGATGGATTGTTCATGGGCCTGGTCATACAGATTGGACATTGTGTTTCCTCCTCACATTAACAGCGCAGCATTATTTTTGAACCATGTTCTTGATCTCTTCCACAACTTCCGGGTTGGCCAGGGTCATGACATCCCCTACATCGCCTTTGTTGGAAATGGCCCCAAGCACCCGGCGCATGATTTTGCCGGACCTTGTTTTGGGCATATCCGGCACCAGCCAGACTTTTCTGGGTTTGGCAATTTTGCCGATCTGGTCGCATACGGCATCGGAGATTTTCTTTGCCAGCTCTTCCGACGGCTGGACACCGGTTTTCAGGGCAATGTACAGATCCGGTTCCTTGCCTTTGATCTCATGCGCCACCGGTACGACGGCTGCTTCCGCCACTTCGTCCACCACCAGGGAGGCTGATTCGATCTCCTTGGTTCCCAGGCGGTGACCGGATACATTGATGACATCATCGATACGTCCCAGGATCCTGAAATAGCCGTCATCCGCCATCATAGCGGCATCCCCTGCCAGATAGGGCCAGTCTCTCCAGTCTTTGCTGTCCGGATTTGTGCAAATGGGGGCAAAATAGGTGTCCACAAACCGCTGGCGATCCCCCCAGATGGTCTGGAACTGCCCGGGCCAGGGATTGCGGATGCAGATATTGCCTGCAATACCGGTCTGGCTGATCTCATTGTTTTCATCATCCAGGATAAAGGGATGAATCCCGGGGACCCCCGGACCTGCGCTGCCCGGTTTCATGGGTTTGATGCCCGGTACGGTGGAACATAAAAATCCGCCGGTTTCCGTCTGCCACCAGGTATCCACGATAATGGCCTCTCCCTTGCCCACGGCACTTTCATACCATTTCCACACTTCCGGCTCGATGGGCTCGCCCACCGTGGTCATGTGTTTGAAATGATAGGTATATTTGGCCGGTTCTTCCGGTCCCAGTTTTCGCAAAGCGCGGATGGCGGTGGGAGCGGTGTGGAAAATGTTGACATCCAGTTCCTGGGCGATGCGCCAGGACCTGCCGGCATCCGGGTAGGTGGGGACTCCTTCATAAATGACAGAGGAAGCACACAGGGCAAGGGGGCCGTAGACGATAAAAGAATGGCCGGTGATCCACCCGATGTCCGCCATGCACCAGTAAACGTCTTCGGGATGGATATCCTGGATATATTTGGACATGGCCGTGACATAGGCCAGGTATCCGCCGGTGCCGTGCTGACAGCCCTTGGGTTTGCCGGTGGTGCCGCTGGTGTACATGAGAAACAAAGGATCTTCCGACAGCATTTTTTCCGGTTCGATCCGTTTGCCGTAATGGTTTTTCAGCTCTTCATTCACAAACACATCCCTGCCGTCCTGCATGGGGGCGTCTGCGGAATATTTGCCCGGATACCGCTGCCACACCAGGACTTTGTCCACCACCTGGCCCTGTTTTTCAGAAATTTTGGCAGCTTCGTCGGCATGCTGTTTGTGGTTGAGGAGTTTGCCGGCCCGGTAATAGGCATCCATGGTGATAAGCACCCGGGAATTGGAATCCACGATTCGGTCGGCACAGGCAGAGGCGGAAAATCCACCGAAAACCACGGAATGAATCACCCCGAGCCTGGCACAGGCCAGCATGGTGATGGGCAGCTCCGCTGACATGGGCATGTGGATGGTGACCCGGTCCCCGCGCTTGAGCCCTGCAAAATCCCGCAGCAGGGAGGCAAATTCATTGACCCGGACATACAGTTCCTGGTAGGTGATATGGTCGATGCGCTCTTCTTCGAGTTCCGGGACAAAATGGATGGCGGTCTTGTTTTTGTTGTCTTTGAGATGGCGGTCGATGCAGTTGTAGCTGGCATTGATCAAACCGCCTTTAAACCATTTGAAACAGGGCGCGTCACTGGTGTCCAGGACCTGATCCCAGTATTTATACCAGGTGAGCATTTCAGCAAAATCAGTATAATAATCCGGAAAATTGTCCAGACTGAACCGGTCAAAGATGGATGGATCCGTTAAATTGGCCTGTCCGATGAATTGGGGGGAAGGGTAATAATACTCTTCTTCTTTCCAGTGGACAGCGATCTGGGCTTCCGTGGTTTCGACAACATCTTTTTTGCTCATGCGGCATCTCCTTTGTTATGGTTTAATTATTTGAAATAATTATAATTTATAACAACTGAAAATGGCATCACCTCCTTTTCTCCCAATTGAATGCACTGTTTTTCACCTGGTTTTAACCAGGTTACAAAAATTATGATAACTATTTGGTACTAACGGCGTTGTGTTCTGTATATCCTGCAATTGCTTAAGATCAGCAACAAGTTTTTCCACAACCATGCGAGAAGGCGGCAACGTCCAGAAAGAGGCACAAAACTGGCATTATTCGCTGAATTTGATTTATTTAACTTCTTCATCAAATATTAAGATTATGCGGTTAAGTCAATAAAAAAAACGTAATTTCTAAAATTATTTTTTTCTGCAGGATTCTTTGTCTGACACCCCGGCAGGTGCGGAAAACAAAAAATCATTGCCAGGCAGGGCCCTGGCAGGTATAGTCTGGAAAGATGAAAGCCAAGGGTTTGATACTGTGCAGACCCTTATTGAAAGCAGACATAAGAAAGGATTTACCCATGAAACAACCCATTGATAATTACTGGCAATTGAAATTAGAGGCAGTCAAGGATAATCTGGAAAAAAATAATTTTGAGGTGTTTATTGCAGATACAAAAGCAGCTGCAAAAGATCTTGCCCTGGAACAGATCATCCCGGCTTTGGATATCAAGACCGTTTCCTGGGGCGGTTCCATGTCCTTTGTGTCCACCGGTCTTTTCCATGCCCTCATGGAAGACAAAAATCTTGAGATCATCAACACCTTTGACAAAAACCTTTCCTTTGAAGAGATGATGGAGACCCGGCGCCGGTCCCTGCTGGTGGATCTGTTCATCACCGGTACCAATGCCCTGACCGAAGCAGGACAGCTGGTGAATCTGGACATGATCGGCAACCGGGTGGGGGCCATGATGTGGGGACCTGTGCACGTGCTGCTCATCATCGGCAGAAACAAATTGTGCCAGGATATGGAAGATGCCATGTTCCGGATCAAAAACTATGCCGCACCTGTGAACACCATGAATCTGGACAAAAAAACACCTTGTGCCGCCACCGGCATCTGCCAGGAATGTGCCAGCCCGGACCGGATCTGCAACTACTGGACAATCATAGAAAAATCATTTGTAAAAAAACGTATCAAGATCATTCTGGTTAATGAAGATCTGGGATTTTAAACCATGCAGACCATTGCAGTTTTTCAGCAGAACGGATCCGGAAATACCAAGATTGCAGGTATCAACCAGTTCGGGGACCAGCAGTTCTGCATACAGATTTTTGACATTGAACCGGACCTGCCGCCGGTGTTGGATGACACGTCCCCATACCTGCCGGAGGTCATTCATGCGGACCTGGTTCTGGACTATCTCAAACACCATGACCTGTCTGAAGATTTAAGCCTGCTGTGTGAAAAACTGGGGATCCCCCTGGTGGCTTCAGGCAAAAAAATACAATGCGGCAATGCCCTTTGTCCGCCCACCTGCTGTACCCTGGCAGACCACACAGCTCTTGGAGATTACGGCAGGATATTCGGGGCCCCGAAAATTGCGGTGGATATTGCCGATGACCGTATTGCGGACATCCGGGTATTGCGGGGTGCGCCCTGCGGTGCTACCTGGCTGGCTGCAAAAAAAGTAACAGGGCTGCCCCTGAAAGAGGCCATGACCCGGTTCGGCCTGGAGGTCCAGTTTTTCTGTTCAGCCAACCCGGCTGGATGGGATCCGCTTTACGGCAAAAGCCCTGTGCATGTGGCGGCAGACATCCACTCCGCCGCCCTGAAAACCTGCCTGAAAAAGCAGGGGGAGCGCACTTAATACCGTATTTCAAAGGTGCTGTAATCAGGCGCAGAAGGCATGTTTTCAGTAACAACCTGATCCACCCGGGAGGCAGGGGGACCTGTGTGACACCATTTTTCCATCTGTGCCACCTGGTCGGGGGTTCCCTGGAATACAGCTTCCACAGATCCGTCTGATCTGTTTTTGACATACCCGGTAACCCCGATTTTTTCTGCGGCTTTGCGGGTTTCCATGCGGAAGAACACCCCCTGGACTTTCCCGGAAATCAACACTTTTTTACATTGGGTGTGTGACATTTTTCCTCCTTTTGCCAAGGGTTTTGCAGTCAAAGGTTTTAAAACAGCCGGTGCCACCATGTCCCGGCCGAATTTTTCAAAAATGCTGTCCACGGCCCGGTCCACAGATTCCCATTGCTTTTTTGTTTTGTGACCGGGTGGCTCAATAAGTTCCATCTGGACCGGCGCGTCTGCGGATTGCAGATGGGAAACCCCCACCCCTATCAGCCGGATTCTTTTTTTAAGGGACACCTGCGTGAACAGGGCCAGGGCATGGTGAAAAATTGCCTCGCCAGAGCAGATGCGGTCATGGATTTTCCGGCTTTTGCAGGTCTGGGTGAAATCAGAAAATTTAATTTTGATGGAAACACTGCTGCAGACCAGGTTTTTTTTTCTCAGATCCCGGCCCACCCGCCTGGACCGGGCCAGCAGAATTTCCCTGGCTGCCTGAAAGTCAGAAATATCAGACGGCAGGGTGGTCTCACTGGAAATGGATTTGCGCAGGGTCCCTGTCTGTACACAGGTATCATCAATACCATGGGAAAGTGACCACAGCCGAAGCCCGAATTTCCCCAGTTTTTTAGATAAAAATTGTGCATCAAATTGCTGGACATCTCCCAGGGTGCGGATGTTCAAAATTCCCATCTGTTTCATGGCATGGGTACCTACACCGGAGATTTTTTCAATGGGCAGCTCCTGTAATATACCGGGCATCTGCTCTCTGGAAATATGGGTTATCCCGTCGGGTTTGTTCATATCCGAAGCAATTTTGGCCAGAAATTTTTTGGGGGCAATACCAATGGAGCAGGTCAGTGACAACCCGGTCAAGATTGCCTGCTTGATTTTCATGGCAATGGTCCGGGGAGGTCCGAACAGGGTCTCACAGCCTGTGACATCTGCATACGCCTCATCAATGGATACCGGTTCCACCAATGGGGAAAATTGTGATATGACGGCCATGATTTTTCTGGATTCCTGTGCATATTTTTCCATATTTCCTGGCACCACCATAAGGTGGCTGCAGCGCTGCCTGGCCTGGAATAACGGCATGGCTGAATGGATGCCAAACTGCCTGGCTTCATAGCTTGCCGTGGACACAACCGCCCGGGGTGAGTTGCCGCATACCACCACAGGTTTGTTTTTCAAGGCAGGATTGTCCCGCTGTTCCACAGAAGCAAAAAATGCGTCCATATCAATATGCAATATCATGGGTCCTGCGTTTCAACCGTCTTTTCTGCAGTTCCAGTACATATTTGTGAAGCATCTCGTACTGTTCAATGGTGCAGTTTTCAAATATGCAGTGACAGATCCGGTCCTGGCTGATGTACAGAATCCTGAGCCGGGCTGAAAAAAGGGTGCTTCCCCGGTAATTGGGGATATCCAGATCCACCTGGATCTGATCCGCATCATATTGCGAGAATCCCTGATCGATAAAAGCCATGCCCCGGGCACTGATATCCACAACCGTAACAGTTCTGTCCAGAAACCGGATGGTTATACGTTCCTGTTTGCCGAAAACATAGCGGAAGGCTTCCCGCTGGTTCTCAGGGTCCAAAGGATCCAGGATACCTTTTGTGTGAACAGGCTCAGATTTCGGCCTGGCTTTTTTCCAGAACAAATTCAACCCTCCTGTTTGCCGCCCTGTTGGCATCGGTTGTATTGGGCTTCAGGGGCATGATATCCCCGTAACCGGTAGCAGTGAGCCGCTGGGGCCGGATACCTTTGGATACCAGATATTTTAAGACGGTTGTGGCACGTATGGCGGATAATTCCCAGTTGGACGGAAATGCCTGTGTGGATATGGGAACATCGTCTGTATGGCCTTTGATATTGATGGTAAAGTCGGGATAGTCTTCAAAAACAGTGACCATGCGGTCAAAAAGGGGAAGGGCACCGGGCTTGAGCACAGCTGATCCGGATGCGAACAAAACTTCTCCTGACACCCGGAGTATGATCTTTCCGCCAAGGGCATAGGTGTCCACATGGCTGGCCTGGTCGACAGTGTCGATCAGGCGGTTCATGTCCTTGAAAAGAGATTTTTTGCGCAGGGTAATCCCTGTGACATCTTCAATGCTGATTTTCTGGTCCGAAACCCTGGAAAATTCCAGTAATGCCATGATATCTTCAGGATCCCTGTCCTGCTGAAGCTCATTTTTTACGGTTTCCATGGCAGCTTCAACTTGTTGTTTTTCAAAGGAAGAAAGGGTGTAGAGCAGGATAAAAAATACCAGCAGCAGGGTCATCATATCGGCATAGGTAACCAGCCAGGTGGCCTCATCATCATAGGTGATGAAATTATTATGGTACTGGGTATCTCTCATGCTTTTTTGTTCATTTTTGCCAGGGGTTTGCGCAGTCTGGTGGATATGAAGCTGGACAGTTTTTCATAAATAATCACCGGGTTGTTGTTGTTGATAATGGAAATAGCACCTTCCCGCATGATTTCCAGGTTGATGATTTCAATGACGGTTCTGGAGCGGAGCTTGCCTGCAATGGGTAAAAAAAACAGGGTGGACAGCAATGATCCGTAAAAAGTGGTCAACAGAGCGGTTGCCATGGCAGGGCCGATATTGGATGGATCCTGGAGCCGGCTCAGCATCTGAACCAGGCCGATGAGGGTTCCCAGCATGCCGAAAGCCGGGGCATAAATGCCCATTTTGCGGAATACATCCTGGACAATGAAATGGCGCATCTGCAACGATTGTATTTCCGTGGTCAATGCCGCCCGTATGACATCTTCAGACGATCCGTCCGCCAGCAGGCCGCAGGCTTTTTTTAAAAACGCGGAACTGGTTTTGATTCTGCCCAGATGCATCAGTCCCTGGCGGCGGCTCATATGACTGAGATGAATCATGGTGGCCACAGCATCATTGGGATCTTCCTTGTCCTTGGAGAACACAAAATAGGCTGCCTTGAACGCGGCAACGACATCCCTGAACTGAAAGGTGATAAGGGTCGTGGCAATGGTACCGCCAAAAACAATCATCAATCCCGGGATGTTGACAAAATTGTGCAGTTCTCCCCCCAGAAAAATAGCGGTAATGATCAGAGAAAGTCCTGAAATGATTCCGATGAATGATGCGATGTCCATAAAGTATTAATTTCCTTGGTTTTGCGGGCAGGGTCACCCAAAAATATGTTTTCATAAAATAGGACGGCAAGGCCCCATGTGTCAAGTCAAAGCTCATGGGTCTGGATATTTGCCATAAGCATGCCGGGCTTTCGATCGCTCTGTGCAGCACGCTGTCCCAGGGCCCGCCCCTGGTGGTGTCCTGTGCCCGGCCCGAGGTCTGCGGGGGCCGGTTTACATACGAACAATGAAGTGCGGCATCCCGTCCTCTGGTTGAAAACCATGCCGGCATCTTTTACCAGGCCCCCTCCGACGCTGACGGTCCGTTCACAGGACACCACCAGGGGCTCCCCGTAGAAGCGCATGCTGC
>DATFKQ010000084.1:0-7438 GCA_035268565.1 Desulfotignum sp.
GTTCAAATCCTCTCATCCCGACCATGTTGCAGACTTTCTTCTAAACAACCACAAATTTTTCCCAGCTGGGTACTCCCAGCTAATGGCTAACAGCTTCCATGATTTGTTGTGCCCGGCAGGGCATGGCTGTTATTGGAAAAATGCAATCTCTGGGCGGGATGTCAGAATCTTCTGCTGAAAAAGCCCGTCAAAAAAACAGGCCATGGCTGCAATTTTTTCCTGATCCAGATCACAATACAGGTGGTCATAATATGTTTTCACCACCTGCCGGTCCAGGCCAAGCTTTGCCTGGCCCGCATCGATGACCGTATCCAGATGGGCATAGCCTGCCTCCCGGCTGGCCGTGAGCAGATCCAAAGCCCGGGCCACCTGGGCGGGACGAGCTGCGGCATAGGCCCGCCGCACCACCCACACGGCAAACACAAACGGCAGGTGCGTCATTTCATACCAGAGCTGCCCCAGATCATACCAGTGGGAAAACCGGCTCTTCCAGGGCTGGGTCAGGGCTGCATCCCCGATGACCATGACCGCATCCACATCATTCGGGATGGCGGTGATGTCTCCCACCGGACCCACACGGAACTTCGGACGTATTCCCCGCCGGGCAAAGATCATTTTTAAAAATGCCGCACCAGAGGCGGATTCTCTGGAAAACATCACGGTTTTTCCGCTCAGGTCATCCAGAGGGTAATCAGCAGCACAAATCACGCTCATCACAGGTCCCCGGCAGGAGATGGAAAAATCGGGCAGCAGCAGCAGCTCTTTGTGGTGCAGGGCATAATGTGCGGCAGATATGGGACTGATATCAATATCACTGGCGATTATTTTTTGGTTCAGGGCCGCCGGCACATCCGTCACCAGGGTGAGCCAGTCAGGTGCCAGGCCGTGGTCCAGGCCGTAATACACCGGAGATGCATTGATATAGCTGATTCTTCCCATATACAGATTGTCAGACGCCATAGGCTGTCACCTTTTCCATCACATCGGCCGGGGTGCGGGCCGTGATATCCAGATACAATAACCGGGCAGCTCTGCCCGGGTCCAGGGTGCCCCCATGCTGTTCCAGCCCCAGGGCCCTGGCACCATTTATGGTGGCCATGGCCAGGAGGTCAGGCAGAGAAATTTGGGGATAAAACTGCCTGACAAAAGCCATTTCATCAAAAATCCCCAGAGAATCACAGGATGCCAGGCTGTCTGTTCCCAAAGCAGGCGCCAGGTTCCGGGCCAGAAGGGATGCAATATCAGGCAGTCTGCCATGCAGGTTCTGGTTGCTCCGGGGACACAGGCACAGCTTTGTTCCGGTCCGGCTTAGAATATCCAGATCCCTGTCCGTGACATGGAGCAGGTGCACGCCTAAGGTGGCACTGTCCAGCACCCCGAGATCGTGCAGATAAGCCACCGGGGTTTTATTTCCCACAGGCCAGCCAGTGGTGTCGATTCCCCGGGAAGCCAGAAAATCGGTCCACTCCCCCCTTTTCCCGGTAATAAAATCCATTTCCACCTCTGATTCTGCCACATGGAGACAAAAAACAAGGCCGGCTGCGCTGGTGCGCTTTTTTAAAGCAGTCAGCAGCTGTGGGGCGGTGGTGTGTGGGGCATGGCCGGCTGCTGAAAATGAGAGGGGAAATTGTTTTTTGAGGTATGGATCCTGTTCTTTATGGCCCGGGTAAGCTTGTTCACCTCCCAGAAATTCTTTGAACCAGACACCGGCCAGTCCCGAGGTGTTCAGCACCTGGGAGGTGATGCCCAAAGTGGAGATCTCCCCCACCAGGCCCACCCCCATATCCTGCAAAGATGCGGCCGCTTTTTGTGCCGCCGCCGTCAGGGTCCCGGTGCCGGCAGCATCCCGTTCCCTGAGCAGGGCTGCCACCCAGGGGGCAAACCCTTTGCCCAGGGGCAGGCGGTTTTTCAGGGCGGACAGTTCCAGATGCACATGGGCATTCACCAGCGGGGCCATGAGCACGCCAGGCCCCAGGTCCTGAACAGATGCACCCTTTGGCGCCGGGGTCACCATTTTCCTGATCTGTCCGCCTGCCACCACCACCCCGGCATTCTCCAGAACGGTCCAGGGATCTTTGATCACCCACCCGGCCCGGAATGTCCTGGAACGTGATGGTTCTGTGACAAATCTGATGCCTGATGCCGATGCTGTCATATTTTATGTACCACCCCATTTTCCTGTGGTACCCTGCTTCCTGTTCTTTGTCCTCTGCATCACACTGCATCCTTTTCCCGAGGCCTTCATGGGCCTGTTCCATGGGGCACACTGCTTCCTGTTCCCTGGTTTCCCGGAGATCCGGTGCCATCATAGCCCCCGGGGCCATAATATTTTCCATGCAGGGAAATACGAGGTGCCGTCATGGATTCAGCGGTGTCACAACAGGTTGTAATAGCAGTCCCGCTGCCTGGGGGATAACCCGGCCGTGGTTATCAGCCGCTGCAGTTCTTCCACCGGGAGCATGAAATCCACCCCGGCCGATGCCACCACATTTTCTTCGATCATGGTGGACCCCATGTCATTGGCCCCGAAAAACAGGGCGGTCTGGGCGATTTTGTCCCCCTGGGTGACCCAGGATGCCTGGATATTGGCGACATTATCCAGAAAAATGCGGCTGAGAGCCAGCACCTTGAGGTATTCCACCCCGGTTTTTTTCACCGCCGGTATCCGGGTGTTGGCAGGCTGAAATGTCCAGGGGATAAAGGCGGTGAACCCGTGGGTTTCATCCTGGAGCTGCCGGATCCTGTCCAGGTGTTCCACCACATGGGCATGGGTTTCCACATGGCCGAACATCATGGTGGCAGTAGAGCGCATCCCTGCCAGATGGGCCTGGCGCATCACCTCCAGCCAGGCATCTGTGGTGCATTTGTCAGGAGAGACTCTGGTGCGGATCTCATCGCACAGAATTTCCGCACCCCCCCCTGGTATGGAATCCAGTCCAGCCTGCTGCAGACATGCAATGGTCCGGGCCACGGACAGGTTGGATTTTTGTGCGATAAAATCGATTTCCGGCGGGGAGAATCCATGGACATGGATGGCAAAGCTGTCCTTGATAAATGCCAGCATGGAGCGGTAAAAATTCAAATCAAGATCAGGATGCATCCCCCCCTGGAGCAGAATCTGGGTGCCTCCCAGATCAATGGTTTCTGCAATTTTATCATACAGATCTTTTCGGGAAATCACATACCCGCCCTCCTGGCCCGGTGTTTTGTAAAAGGCACAGAACCGGCACCCGGACACACAGATGTTGGTGTAATTGATGTTGCGGTCCTTTACATAGGTGACATCTTTATTGGGGTGGTAAAAGAACCGTTTTTCATGGGCAAGATGCCCCAGGGTCATCAGATCGGCGCTGTTCAGCAGAACAAGGGCCTCATCTTTTCCGATGCGCTGGTTTCTCTGTATTTTGTCTATAATAGGGGATAATTGTGTCATGGGTTCGGCTGTGGGGTTCTGGGATTGTAAAAAGAGTCCCGCTGTACCGGATCAAACCCGGCTTTGGAAATCATATTTTCCATCTGGTCCCGGGTCAATCCTTTGGCAGACCTGGCACCGGCGGTGTGGGTGATACGCTCTTCAATAATGGTGCCGTCCAGGTCATCTGCCCCGAAACTTAAGGCCACCTGGGACAAAGGCTCTCCGATCATCACCCAGTAGGCTTTGATATGGTCGAAATTGTCCAGCATCAGGCGGGCCGCAGCCACTGCCTTGAGATCATCCATTGCAGTGGTGGGGGGCAGGTGGGACAGTTTCGTGTTCCGGGAATGAAAGGCCAGCGGGATAAATGCGGAAAACCCGGCGGTTTCATCCTGGATCTCTCTGAGGGTTATCAGATGGTCCACCCGTTCTGCAATGGTTTCAATATGGCCGTAGAGCATGGTGGCATTGGTCTTGATCCCGGCAGCATGCACTGCTTTTACAATCTGCGTCCACCGGTTATGGTCGATTTTTTTAGGAAACAGGGCATCATGGATCCGGGTGTTGAGCACCTCTGCCCCGCCGCCCGGCATCATGTCAAGCCCTGCGGCCTTGAGCTGCAGGATGGTCTGTTCAATGCCCAGGCCTGACAGCCGGGACAGATAATCAATTTCCACACAGGTGAATGCCTTGATGGCGGCAGCGGGCCTGATGCGCTTCACGGTTTTCAGCAGATCAATGTAATAATCAAACCCCATGGTTTCATTGAGACCCCCCACGATGTGCAGTTCATCCACCGGTTCATCGATCCGGTCCATCAGGCGCTGTTCTATGTCTGCCATGGACCAGGCATAGGCATCAGCATCATTTTCATTTCTGGCATAGGCACAGAACCGGCACCGGTTTTTGCAGATATTGGTGTAATTTATATGCTGGTTATAGATATAATAGGCTTTTTTGCCGTGTCTTTCACATCTGACATGGTGGGCAATCTGTCCCACCCCCATAAGATCGGATGTTTCATAAATACAGATCCCGTCTTCTCTGGAAAGACGGGATCCCTGTCTGGCCTTGGCATAAATCTTTTCCAGCCGTTGATCCGAAAATGTTATGTTCATTTACCGCCTCTTTTTTCTCCTGACTACCTTTCTTTTTTTTCTGGGTTCTGCTGCATCCCGGGAGGCAGCCATATTCAGTTTTGGATCATTCAGGTTCTGCTGGGAATAGGCACATGATGCCCTGGGGCATTTGAGCCCTTTTTCCCCTTCTGTGGTGGCAGTTTCCGTTAAAAACGGATTTTTGCACAAAGGACAGTAAAAATGATAGGGCTTGTCCCAGCTTACAAACCGGCAGTCCCTGTTGGAGCAGGAAAAATATTCTTTGCCTTTTTCGGTTGTACTGGTAACAATTTTTCCTGTCTTGCACACAGGGCAGGACATGCCCAGATCGTTTTCAAACGCGGCAATCTTTGCTGCGATATCATCTTCACCAGAATCTTGAAAACCGTTCTGTGCAGACACAGGGTTTTGTATTTCAGCAGGCCCTGTATCTGATTCTTTTTGTTTCCGGACCTGTTCCTCTTCTGCCTTGATGCGTTCTTCCATGGCCCTGAGGCTGGCCTCGCGCGCAGCCATGGCAGCTTCTTTGGCTTCCAGCTCTGCTGCCCGTTCCTCTGCTCTGGCAGCCATTTGTCTGGCATCCTGGAGCTGCTGTTCTTTTTCCTCCAGAATTTTGCGCTGATCTGCTGCTTCCTGCGCCAGCATCTGTGCTTCTTTGATTTTTTCTTCTTTTTCCGCCAGCTCCCGGGCCAGGTCAGCCGCTTTTTCTGCCGCCTCTTCTGCTATGCGGACCTCTTCTTTGCGGGCCGCGATCTCTTCGGCAGTGGGGCCCTTGTCAAACACATCCGTGACCTGAATTTTCTGCTGGTACTCGTCTGATTTTTTACGCCGGGTCTTCACCAGTTTGGAAAGCCGGCCCAGGTTTTCTTTTTTCAGTTTTCTGGAAACTTCCCTGTTCTCCTGGATGGCTTTTATTTTCCCGGCTTTCATGGCAGAGGCCCGCTTGCTGGCATTATCTCCGGATACGGCCACCCCGCTGGATTTCAAAGAAGCAGCAAAACTTTTTTTGGCCATATCCAGACTTTTGCGGCCGGAATTCACTTCCTCATGCATCTGGAGGACAAAGGCGATCAGGTTCATGCCCTGCATGCCCGGAAACATGGAATCCAAAAGCCCTGCCATCATAAAGGCCGGCATTTCAGCATACAGCTGTTCCTGGTCATCCCTGCGCATGTATCCTTTTTCAAAACAAGAAGTTACCGCAGCTTCCAGATAATCGTCACGGATCAGACCGATATCTGTCAATTCAGCGTAAAAGCTTTCCAGAACATAGCGCTCCGGCGGAAAATCCGCATACTGCTTGATTTCTTTTTCCCTTTCCACAATCAAGGTGATACAGGTTATGGTGGCCAGATTAAAGGACATCATGGCAGCATCAAAATCAACATCTATAAAAGATATGATTTCCCGGGCCAGTATCTCATCGAGCTGGAGTTTTACCAGCTCCGGGGTAATGGGGACCTGCTGTGTCATGCGGGGTTATCTCCCTGATTGATTTCAGAAATCATATCTGCAATGCTGGAAGCCAGCTGTTCCACTTTTTCGCTGCTGCGGTCCCTGATCTCCGCCATTTCCCGGGGGCCGGGTTCCTGGCCGGCTTCATCCTGACGGGAGGTGGACATATCCAGACATTCTCCCTGGCGGTTGAAAACCACAGACAAAGGCACCTTTATTTCAAAATCAAATTTATAGGCGATCTGGTTGTCAAAAACCACCATGTCCCCGTTTTTATAATCCACTTCATCCTGCAGAGCAAACTTGTGTTTTTCCATCAGCAGTTTTTCTATGGCTTCCCAGTCAAGCTCCGCATTGATGGTATCTATAAATTCTTTTTCACTTTCCTGTATCAATTCCGGACTGGTCACTTTCATGGGATTCCCCTTTTATGTAAATTTCAAATCGATTTCTTTTGCCAGACTCAAAAAAGCCGCCCCTGCCGGGCTTTTTATATCATACAATACCAGGGGGGTCTTTTTTTCAATGGATTTTTGCACGGCAGCATCCTGGGGAATACAGGTCTCATATGCCAGATCCGTAATGAGGCGCATGTTTTCAGTTGTTAAACCGCTCTGGAAATCATCCTGAAAATGCCGGCGGTTAAGCACAAACCCCCCTATTTTCAAGGGGATTTTGTGATTTTTCCGAATATAATGTATCAATTTAAGAAGGCAGTGAAATTCCCGGGTAAGGGTGTGGTCCGGGCAGACAGGAATGATAAGCCAGTCTGCTGCAGTCAGGGCCATGATACTTAAAAACCCGTAGGAAGACGGTGCATCGATAATGATATAGTCATACCTTGATCGTGCATCCTCCTGGATCAGCAGCCGCAGAATCCTCTGATTGGACAGACTGTCTGACAGTTTCAGGGCAGTGTCAAACAGACTGAATCCAGCAGGCAGGATATCCAGGCCTTCTGGTTCTGTTTTCATGACAGCATCAAGAAATTGTGTCTTTGCTTTGAAAACAGATGCCATATCATAACCAAAGCCGACATCGTCCCTGCCGGCCCATGCCGTGCTGCACCCCTGGGGGTCACAGTCGATGAGCAGCACTTTTTTTTCATACAATGCCAGACAGGCGGCAAGATTGACTGCTGTGACGCTCTTGCCGGTGCCGCCTTTCTGCCCTGATATTGTCAACACATTGGCCATAATCCTACATTTGTAGCACAATCTAAAAAAATATCAATCCCCTGACCAATATTTGCCCCGCACCTGGATATTTGCATAAACATACCGGGTTTTTGATCGTTCTGTGCAGCACTCTGTCCCAGGGCCCGCCCCTGGTGGTGTCCTGTGCCCGGCCCGAGGTCTGCGGGGGCCGGTTTACATACGAACAATGAAGTGCGGCATCCCGTCCTCTGGTTGAAAACCATCCCGGCATCTTTTACCAGGCCCCCTCCGAC
>DATFKQ010000085.1:0-20393 GCA_035268565.1 Desulfotignum sp.
CGGGGGCCGGTTTATATACGAACAATGAAGTGCGGCATCCCGTCCTCTGGTTGAAAACCATGCCGGCATCTTTTACCAGGCCCCCTCCGACGCTGACGGTCCGTTCACAGGACACCACCAGGGGCTCCCCGTTGAAGCGCATGCTGCTATAGCAAATATTCAGTTCAGGATATTTGTGTTTGAGGATCTCCAGGGTTGTGGTATGGTGGAGATAGTATCTTCTTTTCAACAGCAATAAATGCGACTGCTGGCATGTTTTTTGATTGTGTATGTATTTTATGTTAATTTATAAAGTGTGCCAGGAAATCGAAATATCTGTTCACCCCTAATCATGTAAGGAGGCTGTCATGACCAGCTGGATTTGTGACCAATGCGGATACAATCTGGAAGCGGATACCCCGCCGGAAAAATGCCCGAGCTGCAAAAAAGAGTGTTCTTTTGTGGACAATTCCTGTTATACGCCCGATTGTGCAGGAAAACCGTCTGATCCGCGGATTACAGGAAAAGACTGATGCAAAGGAGGGTAAGATGAGCAAAAACTACCGGATAAAAACATCCTGTCCCCAGTGCGGATGCAGTGGTACCACCCATCTGTCTGAAGAGGAACTCAAAAAACGATATGGTGATGTGCCCAACATTGAGATGGAATGCCATGAATGCCTGATGGCCATGGAAACCGACGTTCAGGAAGATGACCGTTCTCACAAAGAGTAGGGTCTGACGCCAGGTGCTGCAGCACCTGGTTTTTCAAAATTATGCACCAGGGGGAAAGATTCCGATGAACAGGCCTGACACAGATCTGCTTGTTTCTGCAGCCCGGTACCATGTGCGCACCAGTCATGTGCGCCACCGGATTTTCCCCCATTCTCTGGATTTCAGCAGATATCCGCAGCCTTTCAAGCGGTATGAATACCTGGATGAGACACAAATGGTCCGGGATGCGGCTGCAGAGGATCTGTCTGTGTGTGATGTTCTGGGCCGGATACGGCCAGATATCTGCCCCGTGGAGTTCAACAAGATCTGCAGTATTTTGTCCCTGGGCTACGGGGTAACCCTTGCGGACAGATCCCGGGGAATATTTTTTCGCAGCGCACCCTCAGCCGGCGGTCTTTATCCCTGCCAGTTGTACCTTTCGGTTACGGACATGCCTGATATTGAGACAGGGTTGTATTATTGTGATACGGTTCAGGGCCTGCTGGGTAAAATCAACTCCCGGCCCCTGGACATGAAGAAAATACTGCCTGGTCAAGGCCATGCAGGGGCATACCTGGTTATCACAGGTGTTTTTTATCACTCTGCCTGGAAGTACCGGGAACGGGCCTTCAGGTATCTGCTCTTAGATGCCGGCCATCTGGCTGAATCAGTGATGCTTGCAGCAAAGGCAGAAGGCATTGGTGCCCTGGCCGGGTATGATTTTGATGACCGGCAGCTGCTGCAGGGCCTGGATCTGGATGTTTCCTGCGAGGTTCCTCTGGCCTGCCTTTTTCTGGACTCAGGTAATGCCCGGGACGATGTGCCTGACACACAACCGTTTCAGCCTGCCAGACCGGTGCCGGAACCATTTTCGCCTGTCAAATACGAGATATTGGAAAAAGCGTTCAAATCAGGATCCGCCATTGTACAATCCCGGGAAAAAGATGAAAACCCCCGGGTTTTTCAGCACCGCCCGTCACAGATTATACCAATACCGGCAACTGATTTTTGTCCCGGGGCTTCTTTTGCCCGGGCAGCTGCAAACAGGCGGTCCCGCCGCAATTTCATTGTCAATGAACTGCCCTGTTCTGTGTGGGCTGCATTTTTCAGGCAGGTTTTTTCAGGCATTTTTTCAGCTCATGTTCCTGAAGAGACAGGGGCGGCAGCAAAAAATTTTCTTGTGCCGGCAATGATCTGTCAGAATCTGGAAGGTCTGGCAGATGGATTGTACACTTTTTCTTCTGATGGGTCACAACTGGCATGCATGCATTCAGGCAGCCAGGCAGACGCGCTGGCCCGGGTCTGTCTGGATCAGGCCTGGATCAGCCGGGCCGCGGTGAATTTTTTGTTTCTGGCGGATATTGATGCCGTGGAATCGGCATTGGGATCCAGGGGATACAGGTATGTGATGATGCATGCGGGCAGGGCAGGCCAGCGTATTTACCTTGCAGCAGAAGCGTTCGGTCTCGGATGCTGTGGTGTCGGTGCCATGTATGATACAGAAGCGGCAGAACTTCTGGCGTTGAAAACCGGCAGTGTCCTGCTCTACGCCGTGGCAGCAGGTCCTGTGAAAAAGAAAGGAAATATGCCATGAAATGGATGCAGTTTTTGACCCCGGTAAAATCCAAAGATTACAGGGAAACCCGGCAGATGATATCAGACCATTCTCCTGAGGATATCACCATTCTGGATGTGCGCCAGCCTTCAGAGTATCAGGAAAGCCACATCCCCGGGGCTGTGCTCATACCGTTGCCCCAGCTCTCAGACCGGATGTCTGAACTGGATCCGGGCAAGCCCACCCTGGTTTACTGAGCGGTCGGCGGGCGCAGCCGGGTGGCTGCCCAGATGCTGTCAGGCAAAGGTTTCAATCAGGTGTATAATGTATCCGGCGGCATCAAGGCCTGGGAGGGCAAAATCGCTGTGGGACCCCAGACCCTGGGCATGGACCTGTTTGACGGTACAGAATCCCCCCAGGACTTTCTCAAGGTGGCCTATTCCCTGGAACAGGGGCTGCACCGGTTCTATCTGGATATGGCTGACAACGCCCGGACCCGGGCGGTGCTGGAACTGTTTGAGAAACTGGCTGCCATTGAGGTCAAGCACCAGGATGCTATTTTTGACGCCTATACCCGGATGGCAGATGCGGCTGTGTCACGGGAACAATTTGATGCCATGGTAAAAACGTCAGCCGGAGAAGGCGGATTGACCACAGACCAGTACCTTAAACTGTTTGATCCGGACCTGTCTGTGGAAAAAGAGGTGGTATCTCTGGCCATGTCCATTGAAGCCCAGGCCCTGGACCTGTATCAGCGGGTGGGGGCGCGCATGAAAAACGCTGATTCCGCAGCCATTGTCCATGGTATTGCAGATGAGGAAAAACAGCACCTGGAGCGGCTGGGAAAATTGATGGACACCGTGTGAACTTTAGGCTGACAGACGGGAAAATAGAAAAAAAAGCGGAGCATATCTCATGAAAAAACACCTGGTGCTGGTGGGTGGCGGCCATGCACACATGGTCACACTGGAAAATATCAAAGAATTTGTAAATAAAGGATACAAGGTTACGGTCATCGGCCCGTCCATATACCATTATTATTCAGGAATGGGGCCGGGCATGCTGGGAAAAACCTATCAGCCTGAACAGATCCGGTTTGCCACCCGGGATGTGGTGGAAAGCCAGGGCGGCAGATTTGTCCAGGACCGGGTAACCCATATTGATCCAGAATCCAGAAGCGTGTTCACCCTGTCCGGCAGCACGGTTTCCTATGATGTGGTTTCCTGCAACGCCGGGTCCCATGTGCCTATGGGCGGTGTGGGCACAGCAGGAGAAGATAAACCGGACAATGTGTATCCTGTCAAGCCTATTGAAAAATTGATGGAGGCATCAGAAAAACTGGAGGAACTGTTTGCCGAAAACAAGGCCCGGATTAATGTGGTGGGGGGCGGTCCGTCTTCTGCTGAGGTGGCGGGCAATGTATGGCAGCTGGCCAAAAAAACCGGGGCACATATGCCGGAAATTCGTATTTTTTGTGCGAACCGCTTCATGGGACGGTTTTCTGATAAAATCCGGGACCGGGTAAAAGCTGTTCTGGAAAAAAGAAACATCCGGATCATGGAAAACGCACGGGTGCAGCAGGTGACCCGATCGCAGATCACCCTGGATTCCAAAAAACAGTATGAAACGGATTTTACCTTTATGGCAGCAGGGGTGACACCCTCTGATATTTTTGAAAAATCCCACCTGCCTGTGGGACCGGACAAGGGGCTGCTGGTGAACCAGTATCTGCAGAGTGTTGCAGATCCGAAAATTTTCGGAGGCGGTGACTGTATTTATTTCCAGGATCAGCCGCTGGACAAAGTAGGGGTCTATGCAGTGCGGCAGAACCCGGTTCTGTACCATAACCTCATGGCTGCACTGGAAGGCGGAGACCTGATGCCCTTTGACCCGGGATCAGACTATCTGCTGGTGTTCAATCTCGGCGGAGGTCAGGGGGTCCTCAAGAAAAAAAACATCGTATTCGGCGGCAGGCTTGCCTTTACAATCAAGCATTATATTGATACAAAATTTATGAAAAAATTTCAGGCCATTGAAAAAGCAGAATAAATTGATGTGCTGCACACCGGCCTTGAAAACAAAACCATGTCCGGAAAATGACGCCGGCGTGGATCCATCGCAATATACATTAACGTTTAGGAGGAACACATGAAAGTGACCATTACTGACCAGTGCATGGGTGACAGAAACTGCAACGAGCTTTGTCCTGAGGTGTTCAAGTATGATGAGGACCAGCTTGTATCCACTATCCAGGTTGATCCCATCCCGGAACATCTCCAGGACAAGGTACGTCAGGCAGCAGCCGAGTGTGGTGCCGATGCCATCATCATTGAAGAATAAATACCAGGAAAAAAAATAACCAGAAAAGGTGTGGACATGGGAAAATTCCGGGAAAGCAGAACCGCTGTGAACCTGCATACCTCCTTTGCAGCAGAGGCCCAGGCCAGAACCCGGTATAATTTTTTTGCCGACAGGGCCAGAAGCGAAGGATATATCCAGATTGGCAAATTGTTTGATGAAACCGCTGACCAGGAATTTGAACATGCACTGCGGTTTTTCAAATTTTTCAATGGCGGGGACCTGACCATAAACTGGCAGTTTCCCGCCGGGGTGATTGAAGACACCCACGCAAACCTGCTGTCTTCCGCAGATCTGGAAGCCTATGTGGGCAATGACATGTATGCCGGATTTGCACAGGTTGCCAGGGAGGAAGGGTTTGCCCGGGCTGCAGATACGTTTGATGCCATTATTGTGGCGGAAAATCACCATGAAAAGCTGTTCCGGCATCTGGCTGAAAATATCGCTTCCCTTCGGATCTTTAAAGATGAGATGCAGATCCAGTGGCGCTGTCTGGGCTGCGGGTATATCCATACCGGCAAAACCGTGCCTGACAAATGCCCGGCTTGTGTCCGTCCCTCGGGCTGGTTTGAACGGCTGTGTGAAAATTATTGATGTATTGCAACCGGAGCAGATGCACTTTTGTATCTGCTCCGGTGAATCATTTTTGTATCATTTTGTTTTTTCCTGCCCTGTCCGGTTTTCATCATTTCAATCATAACTTTTTGTAATTTTTGGATATTTTTTGCACTCCTGGTCCAGGCATGTAAATTGCATTTCTGTTTCTTGAAAGATGACCAACCATGAAATGGAGGACATATGAGACTTGGTGATATAAAAAAGAATTACAATCTGCTGAATTCGGTGGACTGGGAAATGACCCCTGAAGAAGCCATTGCCCTGCATCTGGAATGGGGGCCCCTGCGTTCCCAGTCCTATTACAACTCCAGGGACAATGACAATGAAACAGTATATTTTGTAATAAATACGTGGAAAAATCCCCCTATACTGACACTGGTGCGCAGAAAAGGATTTGATTCTGAAGAACTGGGAAATTTTCATCTGCCCGAACAGCTTGAAACCGAATTCATGCAGGGCATCGGCAGATACAAAGGCGTGTATGCCGTGGAAGGAAATGTACGGGACTGGCTGCAAAAGGAACTTGAAGTTTAACCCATAACCGCCTCCTTAAAGTTCCCTTGCCAGATACCGGGAGCTGGATGCAGATACAGCATCCAGCTCCCGGTTTTTTTATTTTCCGTTTTTATTTTTTTCGATAAAATCCTTGACCATCATTTCTCCCAGCTCCTTTGAGCGGTTGGTGGCAGATTCTACTGCATTGATAAGGGTGGTGCGCAGCCCGCCCTGTTCCAGGGTGTGAATGCCGGCAATGGCCGTACCCCCGGGGGAGGCGACCCGATCTTTGAGCTGGCCCGGGTGTTCTTTGGATTCCATGAGCAAGCGGGCAGAACCCAGAACTGTCTGGGTGGACAAAAACAGGGCATCTTTTCTGGACAGCCCCATTTTCACCCCTGCATCTGCCATGGCATCCACGATGGTGAAAATATAGGCAGGACCGCTGCCGCTCAAACCGGTAAAGGCATCCATGAGCACGTTTTCATGGATAAACACCGTTTTTCCCACGGAGTTGAAGATGGCCCGGGCCAGGTCCACATCATTTTCCCGCACATATTCGCCTGCAGCAATAGCAGTGGCGCTTTCTTTTACAAAGGCACAGATATTGGGCATGGCCCTTATCAGGCGCAGTTTTTTCTGCAGGCCGATGGCAATGGCAGCCAGAGGAACCCCTGCGGCAATGGAGATGATAAGCTTTTCATCATCAAGCGCTGGTGCGGTTTCCTTGAGCACCATCCCCAGAATCTGGGGTTTGGTGGCATAGACGATGATATCGGACTGCCGGACCACTTTTACATTGTCGCAGGTGGTATGCACCTTGTATTTTTCTTTAATGGCATCCAGCAGTTCCTGGTCGATATCCGAGCAGATAATATTTTCCGGCCTTGTGGCTTTGGAAAGCACAAGGCCTGAGACCAGGGCTTCTCCCATATTGCCGCTGCCGATGAATCCGATTTTCTTTTCCTGCAGCATCTGAACATAACTCCTTAGATTTACAAAATTAAACAAAGAAGCCATAGTACTTCCATCCATAAAAAAGAGTCAAGGTAAAATTGTCGGCACTGAATATTTGGTATAGTAGCGTGCGCTTCTATGGGGCGGGTCTTTGGACAGAGGACAGAATGCTGCACAGATCGATCGAAAACCTGGCATGTTTATAGCAAATATCCAGTGCCGGCACAGACATTATTTCAGGTCTGCAATGGCAGGTGTACAATTTGCATTTTACCTGGAACAGGCATACTATTGCAGACAGATGTGCATTTTTAGCAGAATGTATCAGGCAATGACAGGAGTGTAAACATTTATGCCGGTCCGATTAAGACAGAAACTCGAACGTGTGTATGAGATCTATAACCGCAGATCTCTTGTGAATCCTGATCCTTTGTTGTTTCTCTATGATTATCAGGATGTCAGAGACCGGGAGGTGGCCGGTCTTGTGGCAGCCTGCCTGGCCTACGGCCGGGTGGAAATGATCATGCAGGCGGCAGGAAAGGTACTCACCTTTCTGGGGCCGGCCCCCCGGGACCGGGTGGCGGATATGGAAAAAAAAGAGATCTGCCGTGGACTGTCAGGGTTTACCTACAGGTTCGCCACCCAGGCCCATATCACCGCCCTGATTCTGGGTATGCAGCAGGTGATCCGAAAATTCGGTTCTCTGGAAGCCTGTTTCATGGCAGGCACTGTTCCCGGCGATGCCACGGTTTTGCCGGGGCTGCAGTTTCTGGTGCAAAATCTGGATCCTGAAGGGGCCTGCGGCCATCTGCTGGCTGATCCTGCCAAATCCAGCGCCTGCAAGCGCAGCCATCTGTTTTTGCGCTGGATGGTACGCAAAGACCGGGTGGATCCCGGCGGATGGGATCACATCCAGTCAGATAAGCTGCTCATTCCCCTTGACCGGCATATGTATACAGCAGGACAGATGCTGGGGTTTACCCGGCGCAAAACCCCGGATCGGACTGCATGCCTGGAAATCACGGAAGGATTTCGAAAGATTGCACCCCATGATCCGGTGAAATATGATTTTTGCCTCACCCGGTTCGGTATCCAGCGTACCATGGACATGACGGACCTTCAAACCATACTGACAGGGTAAACGGAATTAAAAGGAAACAGACAAAAATGACTGTTAATGGATATGCCCTTCCCCCGCTGCTGCCAGGTCGGCTGATCAAACGGTACAAACGGTTTCTGGCAGATGTGCGCCTGGACACAGGAAAGATTGTGACTGCCCACTGTCCCAATTCCGGGTCCATGCTGGGGTGCGCAGTCCCCGGATCCCGGGTATGGATATCCCGGAGCGACAATCCCCGGCGCAAGCTCAAATATACCTGGGAGTTGATCCGGACAGAACAATCCATGATAGGTGTCAACACCCTTGTGCCCAATAAGCTTGTGAAAACAGCCATTGAAAACAATCTTATCCCGGAGCTTTGCGGGTATGAAAAGGTGCGTTCAGAGGTGAAGACCAGCAAAGGCACCCGACTGGACCTGGTTCTGGAAGATGGCACTGATCGCCGCTGCTATGTGGAAATCAAAAACTGCACCCTGGTGGAAAACGGCACAGCCATGTTCCCGGATGCGGTCACAAAACGGGGGCAGAAGCATCTGGATGAACTGGAGGATCTGGTGGGAGCGGGTCACAGAGGGGTGATTTTTTATCTGATCCAGCGCACCGATGCTGTCCGGTTTTCACCTGCCGGCATGATAGATAAGGTATATGCACAAAAACTGCTGCATGCACAGAAAAAAGGGGTGGAGATCATTACCCGGGATGTTGGGATTACCCTGGAACATATTCATATCAACCAGCGCATACCGGTTCTTTTGTGATCCCGGGCAGGGCTGCAGACAGGTCTTGACAATCTACCACCCTGTAGTATTTTAGGCCAGAGCATTCAGGATATTTATTAAAGACTTCACGGTGAAGGAGAAGATACATGTGGAACTATACAGACAAGGTCAAAGAACATTTTTTACATCCCAGGAACGTAGGGGAACTCGAAGATGCCAACGCCATCGGAGAAACCGGCTCCCTGAACTGCGGGGATGCATTGAAACTGTATTTAAAGGTGAATGAAAATGAACGGATAGTTGATGCATCTTTCATGACCTTCGGCTGTGCCAGTGCGGTTGCTTCTTCTTCTGCGCTCACCGAGATCATCAAGGGCATGACCCTGGATGAGGCCGCCAAAATCACCAATGATGATATTGCCGACTATCTGGGGGGACTGCCCAAAGAAAAAATGCATTGTTCTGTCATGGGCAAGGCCGCCTTGAAAAAAGCCATAGCTGATTACAGAGGGGTGCAGATCCTTGAGAAACCAGGGGAAATGGTATGTGAATGTTTTGAGGTGACAGATCTGGAAATTATCGATGCGGTAAAAGAAAACAATCTGGAAACAACCGAGGATGTGACCGATTATCTCAAAGCCGGGGGCGGATGCGGCAAATGTCTGGACCGGATAGAAGAGGTGATCGCCTCTGTTAAAGCCAAAGGATGATCTGATGAAAGTGATTTATACGGACAACAATGCCACCACAAAAGTGGCGGATGAAGTCATTGAAGAGATGGTGCCCTATCTGGGGCAGTTTTATGGAAACCCGTCTTCCATGCATACATTCGGGGACCAGGTGGGCAAAAAGGTCACACAGGCCAGAATGCAGGCAGCCCAGCTGATAAACGCAGATCCGGATGAGATCGTTTTTACATCCTGCGGTACGGAAAGCGATAACAGCGCCGTGTTTTCCGCCCTGAATGCCAATCCTGAAAAAAAACAGATTATCACCTCCACTGTGGAGCACCCGGCTGTTTTAAACCTGTTCAAATACCTGCGGGACAAAAAAGGGTATGATGCGGTGTTCGTGCCGGTGGACAAACAAGGGCACCTGGACACGGACATGCTGTATGACACGTTGTCTGACAAAACGGCAGTTGTCTCTTTGATGTGGGCCAACAATGAAACCGGGGTGATCTTTCCCATTCCTGAGATTGCAAAAAAAGTGACTGAAAAAAAGATTCTGTTTCATACAGATGCGGTGCAGGCGGCCGGCAAAATTCCCATAGATGTAAAGGCGGCTAATGTGGATATGCTGGCCTTGTCCGGCCATAAAATACACGCCCCCAAAGGTATAGGCGTTTTGTATGTGAAAAAGGGGCTAACGTTTCACCCCTATCTGATCGGGGGTCACCAGGAAAAAGGCCGGCGGGGCGGTACGGAAAACACGGTTTCCATCATCGGACTGGGACGTGCCTGTGCGCTGGCGGCCCGGCATCTGCCGGTAATGGATGCCCGGGTGAGAAAATTGCGGGATTACCTTCAGGATCAGCTGCTGGAAAAGATTCCCGGTGCAACAGTGAACGGCGATCTGGAAAACCGGCTTCCCAATACCCTGTCCATCGGGTTTGACGCTGTGGAAGGTGAGTCCATCCTCATGCTGCTGGACAGAGAAAACATCTGTGCATCATCCGGATCAGCCTGTACATCCGGGTCGCTGGATCCCTCCCATGTGCTTCTGGCCATGCAGGTGCCTTTCAAATCCGCCCACGGTACCATCCGGTTTTCTTTGTCCCATTACAATACCAGAGAAGAAATGGACCATATTGTTAAAACCATGGTGCCGGCAATTGAAACCCTGCGGGCCATGTCACCTTTCTGGAAAGACGGCAAAATGGTATAGTTGCGATGACAACAGATCAAGCATTGGTGTTTGCCATCCTGTCAGCCACCCTGATTCTTTTTGTCTGGGGAAAGTTCCGGTATGACCTGGTGGCCCTGGCCGCGCTTTTGCTGGTTTCCGTCACCGGCCTGGTTCCTGAGAATCAGGTGTTTTCAGGGTTCGGTCATCCGGCAGTGATCACGGTGGCAGCTGTTCTGGTTCTCAGCCGGGGGCTTTTCAATGCCGGTGCCGTGGATCTGTTGTCCCGGCACATGGCAAAGGTCGGATCGAACCCCACAGCCCAGGTGACGGCCCTGGCCGCCGTTGTTGTTGTATGTTCCAGTGTGATGAACAATGTGGGTGCCCTGGCCCTGCTGATGCCGGTTGCCATATGGATGTCCCGCCAGAGCGGCCGGTCTCCTTCCCTCCTGCTCATGCCCCTGGCCTTTGGATCTCTGATGGGCGGTCTGGTCACCTTGATCGGCACCCCTCCCAATATTATCATTGCCTTGTACCGGGTTGAAACCGGTCTGCCGGCATTCAGCATGTTTGACTTTGCTCCTGTGGGAATTGGCGTGGCCCTGGCGGGCCTTGCTTTTATTTCCCTGTTCGGCTGGCGCCTCACCCCCCAGCGGGAAGCCCGGGCATCCGCCGAAGGATTATTTGAAATTGAAGACTATATCACCGAGGTCATCGTTCCTGAAGGATCGAAATTCGTGGGGCAGACCATCTTTCACCTCACCAGGGCCATGGAAAAGGAAACTGAAGCCATGGTGGTGAGCCTTTCCAGAGGCGATGTCCACAAACCCGTGCCTTCCTGGTATGAGATCATTGCAGCCGGAGATGTTCTGATGGTGGAGGCGGCGCCGGATGATCTCAAGGCATTGATGGACACCCTGGGACTGGAACTGGCTGAATGCAAGGGAGACTGCCGGGCCACCCTGGGGTCAAAAGATATCCGTCTCATGGAAGCGGTAATCACTATGGAATCCTCCCTGCCGGGTAAAACTTCAGGCGGTCTGTACCTTCGCCGGTTTTACGGGGTCAACCTGCTGGCGATTGCCCGCCGCGGGCGGCGTATCACGCGTCCCTTAAGCCAGACAAAGTTTATGGCCGGAGATATCCTTTTATTCCAGGGTACGGATGAATCCCTGCAGGCGGTTGTCAAGGCGTTTAAATGCCTGCCGCTGGCAGAACGGGAAATACGCATCGGCCAGCCCAAGAAAGTGCTGCTGTCTGTGGGAATTTTCGGTTCCGCCATGATACTGTCGGCCACAGGTGTGCTGCCGGTTCAGGTGGCATTTACAGCGGCAGCGGTGATCATGGTTGTGACCGGGGTGGTCCCTTTAGGGGAAATCTATGAGCATATCGACTGGCCGGTGATCGTGCTGCTGGGGGCCATGTTTCCTTTGGGCCATGCCCTGGAAGCCTCTGGCGGTGCACAGCTGATTGCTGAAAAACTGCTGGTGATGTCCGGTTTTTTCCCCGCCTGGGGCACCCTGGCCGTGCTGCTGGCAGGCACCATGCTGCTGTCAAATGTGGTGAACAACGCGGCAGCAGCGGTTCTCATGGCACCTATCTCCATTACCCTGGCCCGGGAAATGGGATTTGGGCCGGATCCGTTTCTGATGGCAGTGGCGGTGGGGGCCTCCTGCGCCTTTCTGACCCCGGTGGGCCATCAGTCCAACGCCCTGGTCATGGGGCCGGGCGGCTACCGTTTCGGCGACTACTGGCGCCTGGGACTGCCTCTTTCCATCCTGGTAACTCTGGTAGCCATCCCCCTGATCCTGATTTTCTGGCCCATGGCGGTTATTGCCAGCGGGTGAGACCCACACGGCCCACCACCACAGGTAGGTCGAAGCTTCAGGCCTGGAACAGCGGGGTGCTGATATAGCGCTCTCCGGTGTCGCACACAATGAAAACGACAGTTTTTCCCGGGTGCTGCCTGGCCATCTGTTTTGCGGCGTGGAAATTGGCGCCTGAGGAAATGCCGCACAACATACCGTAATCTTTTGCCAGTTCCTTTGCATTGGCGAAAGCATTGTCTTCAGAAACCGTGACGATCTCGTCTACTATTTTCAAATTCAGGTTGGCAGGAATAAACCCTGCCCCGATACCCTGGATTTTGTGGGGGCCGGGGTTTCCCCCGGAAAGGACAGGGGATTTTTCCGGTTCCACAGCCACGGACAAAAGATGCGGTTTTTTTTGTTTGATCATTTCCGATACCCCGGTGATGGTGCCGCCGGTACCCACCCCTGCCACAAAGATATCGATGCTGCCGTCCAGGGCATCCCAGATCTCAGGCCCTGTGGTGGTGCGGTGGATTGCCGGGTTGGCCGGGTTGGAAAACTGGTCCGGCATATAGGCATCTGCCATGGTCTCCACAAGCTTTTTGGCCGCTTCAATGGCCCCTTTCATCCCTTTTTTTCCTTCGGTGAGATGCAGTTGTGCCCCCAAATGGGTCAGCAGCTGCCGGCGCTCGATACTCATGGTTTCCGGCATGGTCAGAATCAGCTGCAATCCCTTGACCCGGCAGACAAAGGCCAGGGCGATGCCGGTATTGCCGGAAGTGGGCTCAACAATAATTGTATCCTGGTTGATTTTTCCGGTGTCCAGGGCATCCTGGATCATGGCCGGCCCAATGCGGTCTTTGACCGAAGACAAAGGATTAAAATATTCCAGCTTTCCATAGATGGCCGCATTCAGGACCTGGCTGGCCTTGTTCAGATATACCAGTGGCGTGTTTCCGCAGGCAGCGGTGATATCAGGCAGTTTTTTCATGGCGGGTTTCCTTATGTGTTCGGGGGTGCTTGTAAACCAGGCGGGGAGATTCCATAAACACCTTGGTGTCCGGCGGAATGGAAGAGGTGAGCCAGACATTTCCTCCTACCACCGACCTGGCACCAATGATTGTTTTTCCGCCCAGGATGGTGGCCCCGGAATAGATGATGGCATCATCTTCAATGGTGGGGTGGCGTTTGGCCCCCCGCAGTTTTTCCCCGGCATCCGGGGGCAGGGACAATGCCCCGATGGTGACGTTCTGATAGATCCGCACATTGTTGCCGATTTCAGATGTCTCACCAATCACGATGCCGGTGCCGTGGTCAATGACAAAGCGTTGGCCAATGGCGGCCCCGGGATGGATATCGATGCCGGTAAGGCTGTGGGCATGTTCGGTCATGATCCTGGGCAGCTGGGGTATCTGGTGTTTGAACAGGCGGTTGGCAATCCGGTAGACCATGATGGCATACAGGCCGGGGTAGGAAAAAATGATCTCGTCATGACTTTTGGCGGCAGGATCACCGGCATAGGCACCTTTGACATCCTCTGCCAGGGCGCAGCGCAGGTCCGGGATGGACCGGATGAGTGCCAGGGCTGTTTCATGGCCCCTGGGTTCACATTCCGCGCATTTGAGGTCATACCGCAAACAGTCATGGCGCAGCACATGGATGATCTGTCCGCAAAGAATCTCATAGAGCTGAGAAACAGCCTGGCCCATGTGGTAGACCACGTTGGCGCTGTCCACCTTTTCTGTGGAAAAATAGCCGGGAAACAGCACCTCTCTGAATTTTTCGATCATTTCCCGTACAGATGTGGAAAAATGGATGGGTTCATCTCCTATATGGGCAAAGCAGGCTTCATCATCAAGAGAAGCGATTATATTTTTTATGGCATCAGGCAGGGATTTGCGCTGTTCAGATATTTCTTCCCCGGCACTCTGGCAGGATCCTGGTTTGAATAAAAAATCATCCATTTTCGACTAGTCCTTTTTCTTTTTCAAAAAATTGTAAAAATACCGGGCAGATCCGACATGTTTTCATTTTATCGGACCAGGAACTGTGGGCCTGGCCGCTGCAGTTGGTGCCGTTGATAAACCAGCACAAATCACCGGTCTGAAATTCCCAGGCCGGGCATTTGTCCAATCGGGTTTGGGAGCATTGGTTGATATCCCAGCATTTTTGTCTATTTTTGTCCGGGGTCACCAGTTTGTACAGCAAAAACAAAAGCTGTCGTTCCACATGGTGGGGGATTTTGCGCCATCCTTGTTCATAGCTGTGTATCGCCTTGATGGAAACGCCCAGAAGCTGTGACAGTTCCTTCTGGGTCTTTCCCAGACGGGTTCGCAGATCTTTGAAGTTATAAGGATCCATATTTGCTCTTTATTTTACCAATTAAAATACCTATAATACGACAAAAGTATACCACAAAGTGGTGGGTGTCAATGCCTGTAAATTTTATCCATACCGCTGCAGCACATTTTACCGCCTCTTTGCAGCCGATCCCCCCTCCCAAAGCCAGGATCAGGGATTTGTTTTATTCTTGCCGCCTGGTTGACGAAAGTGTTTATTGCATTACTTTATGTTCCAAATCATAAATGATAATGAAAATAATCCGAGGTGATTTATGAAACTTGATAAATTAACAGTGAAATCCCAGGAACTGCTGCAGGCCGCTCATGATCTGGCCGGCCGCATGAACCACCCTGCTATTGAGCCGGTGCATTTTATAAAAGGCATGCTGGCTGACAACCAGGGGGTCGCGGTGTCCATCCTTAAAAAGATCGGTGCGGACATGGCAACCGTGACAGCTGAGGTGGACCAGGCTTTGGAAAGCCAGCCCCGGGTGTCAGGCGCAGTAGATCTGTATCTGTCCAAAGACAGCCGCCAGATGCTGGACACGGCATTCAAGGAAGCAGACAAGATGAAGGACCAGTATGTGAGCCTGGAGCATCTGCTGCTGGCCCTGACCAGCGGGAAGGGCAAAATCGCTGAAATTCTCGGGCGCCAGGGGGTGACCAGGGATGCGATCCTGTCTGTGTTAAAGGATATCCGGGGCAACCAGAGCGTGACGGACCAGAATCCGGAAGAGCGGTACCAGGCCCTGGAAAAATACGGCCGGGACCTGACCCAGCTGGCCCGGACCGGCAAACTGGACCCGGTGATCGGCAGAGATGATGAAATCCGGCGGATCGTACAGGTGTTGTCCCGGCGGAGAAAAAACAACCCCGTGCTCATCGGTGAGCCAGGGGTTGGGAAAACCGCCATTGTGGAGGGCCTGGCCCAGCGTATCGTGGAAGGGGATGTGTCTGATTCTTTGAAAAACCGCCGGGTGGTGGCTCTGGACATGGGGGCTCTGCTGGCCGGCGCCAAGTTCAGGGGGGAGTTTGAAGAACGGCTCAAAGCGGTGCTCAAGGAGGTGGAATCTGCCGAAGGTGAGGTGGTTTTGTTCATTGACGAGCTGCACACCGTGGTGGGGGCAGGCGCTTCAGAAGGGTCTGTGGATGCATCCAACATGCTCAAGCCGGCCCTGGCCCGAGGCACCCTGCGGTGCGTGGGCGCCACCACACTGAATGAATACCGCAAATACATTGAAAAGGATGCGGCCCTGGAGCGCCGGTTCCAGCCGGTCATGGCCAAAGAGCCCAGTGTAGGGGACACCATTTCCATCCTCAGGGGCCTTAAGGAGAAATATGAGGTTCACCACGGTATCCGCATCAAAGATTCCGCTCTGGTGGCAGCTGCCACCCTGTCCAACCGGTACATTGCTGACCGGTTTTTGCCGGATAAGGCCATTGACCTGATTGATGAATGCGCCTCCAGGCTGCGTATTGAAATAGATTCCATGCCCAGAGCAATTGACGAGATCCAGCGCAGGATCACCCAGGCCCAGATTGAGCGCCAGGCCCTGCTCAAGGAAAAAGACGCGGCATCCAGAGAACGCCTGGAAAAACTGGACAAGGATATTGCATCCATGTCCGAGGAAATCGGTCCTTTGAAGATGCACTGGGACAGTGAAAAAGCGCTGATCCAGCAGATATCGGGAATCAGAGAAGAGCTGGACAAATACCAGACCCAGGCCCAGGTGGCGGAACGCGCAGGTGATCTGGAAAAAGTGGCCCAGCTCCGTTATGGCACCATGGCCCAGCTCCAGAAAGATCTGGAAGTCAAAAAACAGGAACTGGAAGAACAGCAGCAGACCGGAAAAATGCTCAAAGAAGATGTGGATGACACCGATGTGGCTGAAGTGGTGTCTGCCTGGACCGGCATCCCGATGTCCAAGATGCTGGAAGGGGAGCAGGAAAAGCTGATACACATGGAAGATTATATCAAACAGCGGGTCATCGGCCAGAGCCAGGCCATTGATGCGGTATCCAATGCCGTGCGCCGGGCCAGATCCGGGCTGTCTCCCGAGGACCGGCCCATCGGCACCTTTATTTTCATGGGACCCACTGGTGTGGGAAAAACCGAGCTGGCCAAATCCCTGGCTGAATTCATGTTTGACAGCAAACAGGCCATGGTGCGCCTGGACATGTCTGAATACATGGAAAAGCATTCAGTGGCACGCCTTATCGGTGCCCCTCCCGGATATGTGGGATATGATGAAGGTGGATTTCTCACAGAAACCGTGCGGCGCAGGCCCTATTCCGTGCTGCTGTTTGATGAAATCGAAAAAGCCCACCCGGACGTGTTCAATATCCTGCTCCAGGTTCTGGATGACGGACGGATGACAGACGGCCATGGCCGTACCGTGGATTTCAGGAATACCATTATCATCATGACATCCAATGTGGGATCACGGTTTCTCCAGGAGTCAGGCACCAGCGGCGGATTCTCTTCAGAAGAGGTGGATGCCGGCATTGCCCAGGCCTTAAAAGAGATGTTCCGTCCCGAGTTCTTAAACCGTATTGATGAGATTATCACCTTTCATGCCCTGGACAGGGAACATATCAAACAGATTGCCGCCATCCAGATTCAGGACTTGAACCAGCGTCTGTCTGCAAGGGGACTGTCCGTCCATCTGGATGAGGAGGCCATGGCATATCTGGCCAAAAAAGGTTATGATCCCAGTTTCGGGGCCAGGCCGTTAAAGCGGATCATCCAGCGGGAGATCGAAAATCCGCTGTCCCTGGCCCTGCTGAAAGGCGAGTTTGTCAAAGGAGATGAAATCCGCTTTACCGTGGATGAAACAAAACAGGGTCTTTTGTTCAGCCGCTAGTGTCAGAAGCGCCGGCTGAATTCTCTGGCATCTGTATTATTGGATAAAAATCTGTACAAGGTGGCCCGGCCGACCCCCAGGACCCGGGCTGCCTTGGATTTGTTGCCCCCGGTTTTGGTCAGGGCCGCTTTTACAGAGGCTGCATCCAGTCTTCCTTTGACCAAAGCCGGGTTTTTATCGTGCAGAAACCCGTGTTCCGGCGGCAAAATAGTTTCACCCCTGCTGATTTCCGGAGGCAGGTCTGAAGGCAGGATTTTTTTGCCCCTGCACCGCACCACGGAAAACTGGATCACATTTTTCAATTCCCTGACATTGCCGGGCCAGTCATAGTCCAGCAGTACATTCATGGTTTCGTCGGCCAGGGCAGGAACACTGTTCTTGTTTTCCAGCTCTGCCTGTTTCAGAAAATGGGCTGCCAGCAGCGGGATATCGGTCTTCCGCTGCCGCAAAGGGGGCAGGGAAATGGGAATGACGTTGAGGCGGTAGTAAAGATCTTCTCTGAACCGGCCGGCCCGGACCTCATCTTTGATATTTTTGTTGGCAGCGGAAATGATACGCACATCCACGGATACTTTTTTTTCTCCCCCTACCTTTTCAAAGGTGCCTTCCTGAAGAAACCGCAGCAGCTTGACCTGGATTTTCAACGGCAGTTCCGCCACTTCATCCAGGAACAACGTGCCTTTGTGGGCCAGTTCAAACCGGCCTTTTCTTTCCTTGACCGCACCGGTGAACGCCCCTTTGACATGGCCGAACAATTCGCTTTCCACGATCCCTTCGGGAATGGCCCCGCAGTTCACCGGCACAAACGCCCCGTTTCCATAAGCAGATATGTCATGAATGGCGTTGGCCACCCGTTCCTTGCCGGTGCCGGTTTCCCCGGATACATGGACCGGATAGCTGTACAAAGCCACATCCCGGATCTGCCGGAATATTTCCTGCATGGTGCTGTCTTTGCCGATGATGCCGTTGAAGCTGGACAGGGTTTCTGTTTTCAGAGACAGATTGATGGATTCTGTCAGGTCCCGGAAGGAGGCGATCACACCCTTTAACACCCCGTCATTGTCAATGATGGCGGAAACAGTCATTTCCAGATACCGGGTGTCCCCGGTGCGGGTCACAAAGGTGATGGGATATTCCTTTGTATCGGAGAACAGGTCCGGGGTATCATTGCAGAACGAGCATTTGGCACCGCAGAAAGGCGCATTGAATACATTGTGACAATCTTTGCCCAGTACCTCTTCTTTTTTGAATCCGGTGATTTTTTCCGCTTCTTTGTTAAACACCGTGATGATACGCTCTGTGGTATGGGCAATAATTCCCAGTTTGAGATTATCCAGAACAAGGTTCAGGTTGTCCCGGTCCAGCAGACTGTGGGTGAAATTTTTCATTACAGGTCATTTCCGGCATCAACAGGTTCATATGTGTACAAAACTGATGCCTTAAATGACACATTTGTGTATCAAGGGCAATGGTTTTTTTGCCCGGCAGACAAAAAAATACAAAAATCAGTCATCTTCCCAGAAAATGCAGTCCCTGGGGCAGTTTTTTATGGCTTCATGGATATCGTCATCCTGGTAATCTTCCAAAGGCTTCACCTGGACAAAGCCGGAATCACTGATTTCAAAGGCATGGGGAGCCAGTTCCGCACATATTTCACACAAAATGCATGCCCCCAGATCAATGGCAGGGCGTTTCATTTATCGGCAATATCCTTTTTTACCTGTCCGGTTTTTGTATTGGTTACTGTCTCCTGCCACCAGCCTTTCTGGATATGGGCCTGCTTTTCCTTTAAAGCCAGATCCAGAATCCGGTATCCAGAGTCCAGCAGAATACCATACAGCACCCCGCATCCGGGATCTTCATGGTTGTCATATCCCTGGCGTGCCATGTCTATCATTTCATTGGCCATGTCAATGGTGCGGGCAATGTTTTTATCACATTTTTTGTGCGGCATCCGGCATTCCTTTATTCTTGGTCTTACCTGGAGTCAATCCTGTTTTCAATACCTGCCCGGGCCAGGTCGCAGATCCGGGAAGGTTCAAAATGCCATCCAGTATACACCTGTATTTTTTTTGTATCTGCCAGAATGTCTTCAGGCAGACGGCCGGCTCCCTGGGGACTGCCCGAAGCCAGTGCCCGGACAGCATATCCTTTTAGAATTTTATTTTCAGAATCAAGAAACAATGCAATCAGCCCGGCCAGGTAAGGGGTCATTTTGCCAGGAAAAGCAATGATACAGGTACCGATTCCCCACAACACCCCCTGCTGCAGCACAGGATGGTCGATGTAATTGGCTTTGGGATCCAGAAAGGAAAACAGAATGGAGGCATATTCATCGACAAGAGCCGGGCTGCGGCTCAGGATTTCTCCCATGGCTTCTGCTGATCCCCATCCGATTCCGCCTGATTCATCATTGAGGTTCCACATAAGGCGCCGTATCAGATTCCGGCCGCTTTCCATGTGCCGTTCTGCCAGCCGTTTTCCCACAAACCCCATGGCAGTAACACTGCGGAATTTGATCAGTTCATCAGGGGTGTAGAAATGGGAGAACAGATGTCCCACCAGCTGTTTGTCCGGAATTTTCTTCAGCTGGTCCAAAGCTGCTCGTCTGTCAGGGCTTTTGAGGATTTCTCTGACCTGTTGCCGGGTTTTTCTGCCGTGTGGTTTGACCATAACCTTTCCTGTAATCTGGCTGATAAAATTATGCAGATACTAAAAGCATAAATCATACCATGATTGACTCAGGATATAAATGCCTGCAGGGAGCTCTGGATATTTGCCATAAGCATGCCGGGCTTTCGATCGCTCTGTGCAGCACGCTGTCCCAGGGCCCGCCCCTGGTGGTGTCCTGTGCCCGGCCCGAGGTCTGCGGGGACCGGTTTACATACGAACAATGAAGTGCGGCATCCCGTCCTCTGGTTGAAAACCATGCCGGCATCTTTTACCAGGCCCCCTCCGACGCTGACGGTCCGTTCACAGGACACCACCAGGGGCTCCCCGTAGAAGCGCATGCTGC
>DATFKQ010000086.1:0-30897 GCA_035268565.1 Desulfotignum sp.
AACCCGAGTTTGCGGCCCTGTTTTCTTTGAACATGCTTCTGGGCACCCAATCCGGACAGTCTTACACAGAATCAGAGATCCGGGGGATGATGACTGCGGCCGGCCTGACAGATATCGTCCGACTGGATTACACCGGTCCCACTGAATCCGGCATTCTCAAGGGCTTGAAGCCATAATATTTATGCAACAGATGTCTGCTGCGCGGCGTCGGTGACGGCAGCTGCGCTAAAATCGGACCGGTGTTTATTTCAGGGAGATAAAAAAATGGATAGTGATCCTTTGACAGCAGAGGGCAGCACACAAGACAGCAAGCTTATAGTGGACACCCGGGGCCATGTATTGTGCATGGGACTGAACAGACCTGAAAAGCGCAATGCATTCGACCTGGACCTGTACCGGCAGCTGAGCCTTGCCTATGGTGAGCTGCACCGCAATCCGCACCTGAGATGCGGGGTGGTGTATGCCAAAGGCGACCATTTTACCGCCGGCCTGGACCTGCCGGAATGGGCGGAATGCTTTTCCAGAGGGCAGTTTCCGGAACTGCCTGAATCTGGCATGGACCCTTTGGGACTGGACCCGGACAGACAGGTGGGCAAACCCGTGGTCATGGCCGTCCAGGGGATCTGTCTGACCATTGGCCTGGAACTGCTGCTGGCCTGTGATATCCGGGTGGCGGCAGACACGGTCCGGTTTGGTCAGATTGAGATCAAGCGGGGGATCTACCCGGTGGGGGGTGCCACGGTACGTCTTTTTCAGGAAGTGGGCTGGGGAAATGCCATGCGCTATCTTTTGACCGGAGATGATATCACGGCAAAAGAAGCCTTCCGCCTGGGCCTGGTCCAGGAGGTGACCCCGGCACAAGCCTGCCTGGACACAGCCCTGGCCATTGCCGCTACCATTTCAAAACAGGCCCCTCTGGGCGTTGCCGCCTCCCTGCGGTCCAGCCGTCTGGCCCGGTCGCACGGAGACCAGGCCGCCATTGACCGCCTTTTACCGGATCTGATGCCCCTGATGAAAACCAGGGATGTCCAGGAGGGCCTGGCCTCTTTTCTGGAACGGCGCGAAGCCCGGTTCAAAGGGGTTTGAGGCATCAGCTGATCACCCTGACCTCATCATATTGCCGTTATCCCGATCTGTTTTGATCCAGAGCCGGGGTGTGCTTACTTTATTGGATTCTTACGCCCTGGTGTTTCAGGGCGGACTGGACCTTTTTGATGTCCACCTTTCGGCAGGTGGTGCCGGTTTTGACAGCCACGGCAGCGGCTGTGCCGGCGCCCTGCCCGGTGACGGTGCAGCACATCATCTGGCGCAGGGCCGCATGGGAGATCCTGTCCCCGCACACACACCGGCCCGCCACCAGCAGGTTTTCCACAAAACAGGGCAGCATGATGCCGTAGGGCACCTGAAAATACCTGCCTGTGGTGGGGATGATCACCACGCCGTAAGCATCCAGAAACTCGGGAAAAATGCCGATGCTGTCTTCAAACCGGCCCTGGTTCTGCACCTGCTCCCGGGTCATGGTGTGACGACCTGTGATTTTCCGGGACTCCCGCACCCCCAAAGAAGAACCAAATGTGCGCAGCCGGGCGTTCTCAAACCCGGGGGTGTATTTGCGCAGGGCCGCAATCGCGCCCACGGCCTGTTTTCTGCCTTCCATCTCCCCATGGGTGAGGTCCTTGATTTTTGTGGGATCCAGGCCCGGCATATAGGTCATGTTCATATAGGTGGCCTCGCCTGTGTCTGTGAGACTGCTCCAGAATCCGGCCGTGCGCACCTCTGCCGGAATTTCTCCGGCAGCCCGGGCCCTGTCAAAAGGGTCGACCAGGTAGGGGCTGAACAGGGCATCCTCTTTTCCTGTGGTTTCGCCGGCCCACTGGCCCAGGGTACCGGGATTATTCTCCACATACGCCAGGAACCGGCGGCGGTCCACCCCGCTGCATCCGAAGGAGACCGACACCCCCTCCAGCTGGTCCGGGGGTGGGTGGGTACAGGAAACCCCTGCCTGAAAGGCGATGTCTGCATCCCCGGTGCAGTCGATCACCGTTTTTGCCAGTATGGCCTGGCGGCCCTGCTTGCTTTCCGTCACCACACCTGCGACGGAATTACCCGACAAAAGAGGGGCCACGCCCAGACAGTGCAGAAACGGGGTGATCCCGGCCTGCTGGACCATCTGGTCTGCCACGCACTTGAAGGTGTCTGCCTCCAGGGCCTGGGAAATGGATTGGGGTTCTTTGCGTTCACCGCTGAACTTTCTGGCTTCCGCCTCAAATTCCAGTCCGATGCCAGGCGATTCCACCGTGCCTTCATGCCGGTACCAGCCGATGGATTCCACCATGGCCTGGGTGATATTGCCGCCAAAGCAGCCGTACCGCTCCAGCAGCAGGGTGTCCACCCCCTGCCTGGCAGCTGCCACAGCTGCGGCCAGGCCGGACGGGCCCGCCCCCACCACCACCACGTCTGTTTCAGTCAATACCGGTGTTTTCCGGGCAGGTTCATGGATGAATGCAGGGTTCATGAGGCCATATTTTTATAACTTATGTGATCTGTGTCAATAGAAAATTTCATCAGAAAAAAATATTTCTGGCATATGCAAAAAAATTAATATATCAAACCAAAAATCGCATAAAAATGCCAAAAGTGATATACAGTAACCCAATGCAAATGAAAAATAAAATTTCAATGATTTACCATACCTGTAAATACTGATACTGGAGCCCGATCATGACCTTTACCATAGATGGAAAACAGGTTCTTGCGGCCCTGGACCGCTACCTGGAAGAAAGCCGGCAGGCAAAAAAACCGGTCATCCATCAGGAAACCATAGAAACAATTCACACACAGCTGGATCTGGCAGCAATCTTTCGGGAAGGGGGGTTGTCAGGCAGCCGGCTGGACCGGTTTTTGTCAGCCTACCTGGACAATACCACCCGGCTGCACCACCCGGGGTATCTGGCCCACCAGGTGGGAAATCCCCAGCCTCTGGCTGCGCTGGGATCTTTTATTGACGGTGTCACCAACAATGCCATGGCCATCTATGAAATGGGTCCGGCTGCCGCTGCCATCGAGTTTTTCATGGTCAACCAGCTCCTGGACCGGGTGGGGTGGCCCCACATGCCCTTTGACACCAAACAGCGCCTGACCGTTGACCATGGGGCAGGGGTGTTGACCCATGGCGGGTCACTGGCCAACATGACCGCCCTGATGACCGCCAGAAATCATCTGGACCCGGCTTTGCGGGAAAACGG
Organism: Desulfotignum sp.; assembly: GCA_035268565.1. Classification (GTDB taxonomy): domain Bacteria; phylum Desulfobacterota; class Desulfobacteria; order Desulfobacterales; family Desulfobacteraceae; genus Desulfotignum. The sequence continues at coordinate 3,246 of DATFKQ010000086.1, forward strand.
GTGTACCAGCGACCTGGTACTGCTGGCACCGGACAGCTGCCATTATTCGGTGACCAAAACGGCCGGTATCCTGGGCATGGGTGAAAAAAATGTGGTACTTCTTCCCACGGACCGCCTGGGGCGGGTCCTGCCGGACCGTGCAGAACGCACCATCAGTCAGACCCTGAAAGCAGGCCGGCGCATCGTGGCCCTCATTGCCAACGCCTGTGCCACCGGCACCGGACTGTTCGACCCCATCGACAGGCTGGCCGACATCTGCCGCAAACACAGCATCTGGTTCCACGTGGACGGGGCACACGGGGGAAGTCTTTTGTTTTCAAAAAAATACCGGCATCTGCTGGCCGGCCTGGAAAAGGCGGATTCTTTGATCCTGGATGCCCATAAAATGCTGCAGACCCCCACGGTGTGTGCAGCCCTTCTGGTGAAACATGCCGCAACCCTGGACCATGCATTTCAACATGATGCCGGGTATCTTTTCCATGAAAAATACCAGCCCGGGTTTGACTTTATCTCCCAGACTGTGGAATGTACCAAGGCAGGACTGGGGCTCAGATTTTTTCTTGCTTTTGCCGCCCAGGGGGAAGCCGGCATGGCGGAATATATTGATACCTGTATTGACCTGACCTGTTCGGCCCAGAAATACATCGCCTCCCAGCCCGATTTTGATGTTCCATATACACCGGAAAGCAATATACTGTGTTTTCGGCATTCAGCTTCTGAAACGGATCAGCTTGCCATACGGGACCGGCTCATACAGAAGGGAAATTTTTATTTATCCTCCACCAGTATTAATGACCAGCGCTTTTTGCGCATGGTAATTATCTCCCCGGCCACAACCCTGGATGACATTAAAGCGCTGGTCCATGCCATCCGGCAGGCGGCAGAAACAGGGTAACCTGTGAGAAAACCGGTTACAGCATGATTTCTGAATATTTGCCATAGACGCGTGCACCTCTATGGGGAACCCCTGGTGGTGTCCTGTAAACAGACCGTCAGATGATGATCAAATACTTTTTGACGATCCGGTTGGGTTTATGTATACTGTATAAAATTTCATGCTCCCGTTATAATTTGTGACTTTTCCTGCAGCACCTGTAAAGTATTTTCCCAATCAAAGATTTTTCAATACCGGTCATTTTTCAAAGGAAAGGAGCAGGTATGAAGGACAAATCTTCCGAGGTTTTTCTCCAAAGATCCCGCGTCTTCAGTGCGATCAGAAAAATCGTCTTTGTTTTATTCATCCTTTTTTTATGCTATTCTCTGGCCGCCATTATCTATTCCACCCAGGTCATGTACAAGGTCAAGCTCAACCATGCCGTGATCCTGGAAAAATTCGGGGGCAAAAGACAGGCAATCACAGATGTGGGATGGCATTTCAGGCTGCCGTTTTTCACCCGACTGGAATCACAGGTCACCCTGATGAACCAGAACCTCTACCTGGGCGGATCACCAGCACCCATAAAGATCATTTCCCAGGAAAACGTGGCCCTTTGGACATCTGCTATGATGACGTTCAAAATAAAGGATCTGAGGGTGTGGGGCATTGACAACCTGAAACCTGAAACCCTTCTCCAGGGGGATTTTGACGGTATTGCCAAGGATATTCTGCAAGGGGAAAAGGTAAACAAGCTCATCAGTGACAGAGAAAATATAAAAGAAGCCATATTTGAGGCATTGAAAAACAGGCCCATCAACCAGCACGGTCCCACCCTGGAGGAAAAATACGGTATTTCGGTTATCAGTTTTGTGCTCAATGAGACCCGGTTCGGAGACAAGCTGGTGGAAGCCACTGAAGAAAAAAAGCGGCGCCAGCTTATCGCAGAGGCGGAAAACTATGCCGCAGACCAGGAAGCCCAGCGCATCAAAAAACTGTACAAAGCCTACCTTGAAGGCATCCAGGCCCTGCACCTGGCCCTGGGCAGTGACCGGGGCCAGGCGGTAAGCCCCTCACTCCTTGCATTTTTGTCCCAGCAGAAATGGGCAGATGCCTATGAAAAAAACCAGACAGACCAGAAAACCTTTGTGCTCCATGGCAAAGAGGGGGTGCCTGCATTAACCCTGCCGGAAAATGCATTCCATACACCTGATTCCAGTGCATCTCTTCAGGAAAAACCGTAAGCTTATACAGGCTTTTTGGGAGTAAAACAGATGGCGAAACGCATCACCAAAGAAAAAACCTATATTACCCTGCCTGAAGAAAATATCCAGCAGATCGAATCCCTGGTGTCCACCTGGACCTATGACACCAAGGTGTTTGTCCGGTCCCGCCTCAACCAGTACAAGGCGCCCCATCCAGTGATCAGTGCTGCCAAGGATCTGTTCCACCTTGTATTTTTCATGCGGCGAAAAAAGAAAACCATGGCTGTGCTCAACAACCCTGAAGTACTGACCGACTGGAAAAAACGGTTTTTGTATTCCGGCGAAACCAATCCCGGGGCATCCTGGAACCGTATCATTGAAAAAGAATTGACCAAAGCCCAGTACCATTACCTGATCGCTGTTCTGGACAAAGAACTCACCGACATACACGTACCTGTGGAACTGGCGGAAACCTTTGAAAAGATCTACCGGGTACATATCCGCAAAGAATATGTTGAAGATACAGACATACCCAAGGCCCCCATCGTGCTTGTAGAAGGCACCTCCGGCAGCGGCAAAAGCGCCACGGTCAGAGAAGCCCTTGAAACGGTGATATTCAGAAACCAGGTTATTCCCACCGTGGACTGGAAGCAGAAAAAAAAAGAAATCCTGGCCAGCCACAGCCTTTTTACCAACCTGGAAGACGTGGACCCGGAATTTGCCGTCAAAATCGCTGAAAAGAAAAAACAGAACTTTTACCGCTGGCTGGCAGGTATCGTGTTTTTACGCCGGATATTCAAAAAACGGATCATGGACAATCTCACCCGGTTTGAGGAACGCGGCATTGAGGTGGATGCATCGGTCATCACCCCCAACGATTACCAGACAGCCCTGTCGGGAGAACCGGGCAACTACTTCAAGCGGGCCATGGGAAATCCCAAAGTAACCTGCATCCGCCATATTGAAGAGGCCCACTCTGCATTCGGCAAGTCTGAAAGCGGTCCGGGCTCGGGCGGTGGTGAAAAACAACAGCGGACCCTTATTGATACCTCCAATATCGTTCTGGACGAAATCATTGACGGCCGGCGGGACTGCTTTGTTATTGCCACCACTGATCAGACCCACCGGTTTGACTCTGCCATCTACCGGCGGTTTGTGGAAAAAGGTGCCATTATTGACATATCCAGGTTCTGGATGAACCGGGAAAATCTGAAAAAAATTATTTTTCTGGAAATCAGACGTCACCAGATTCCCACCAGATACCGGCCGGAATCAGCGAAACTGGATCCTGCTGCCGACAAAATATACACCATTTTCAAGGACCGCAGCCTGAAAATCAGTCCGGCCTATGTCAGAAAACTCATTGAATCCATCATCAATATCCAGGGTGATTTTGTCCTTGATTTTTTAGACGACAGCGTTCTGATCCGGTCAGCTTTTCAGCTGGTGGCCAAAAATGTTTACGGCGAACTGTATAACAAGGTGGTGGACCATATGGACAGGAATGTGCAGTGGGATGAATATGTGGGGGATATAAAGGATAAATTTTCTGAAATGGCCAACAACTGCTTCCAGTACGGGATCAGTGAAGACAAGGGAGTGGTGCTCACCGGCCCGCCCGGCAGCGGTAAAACCTTTCTGGTAAGAACCTGGCTTTCCTCCAATACCAAAGTCCATGACATTGCCACGTCCCCGTCTGCACTGCAGGATTCCACCAGCCCGGTCCACGGCACTGTGGCCAATCTGGAAAAGGTGTATGATATCGCCAAGATGATCGCCCCTACCGTGATCTTCTTTGATGAAGGTGATGCACTGGCTCCCAAGCGCAGCAGCACCGGGGGACAGCCGTCGGATGTGCTCACCAATAAATTTCTCAACATCATTGACGGAGAGGTGCCCCTGAATCAGGTATTCACGGTGCTGACCACCAACCGGCTGGATATACTGGACCCTGCCCTGATCCGGTCCAAGCGCCTCAAAACCCTTGAAATATCGGGACATATGCGGCAAAAAGACATCTTTGATATTATTTCAAAACAATTTGAAACCATGTCCCACCGCAGAAAAGTGGATGTAAAACAAATCATAGAGACAGCCCAGGGTATCTGCAATACTCCGGCGGATTACACCTCTTTTACTGAAAAAGCCATTTCTCTGTGCACCACGGAATTCAAAGTGCTGCGCAAACTGCGGCAGCTGACAAACTCTTCCAGAGAAGAAAAATATGAATTTGTTAAATTAAATTTCAAAACAGTTCTGGGCATTCTGGATACGGTCAAGGCCCCGCCCCTGCTTAAATCAAACATTAAAAATGATTTAAAAAATTTTGTGACCCATTATGAACAGATCCTGGAAAATGTGACCCACATCACCAAAGAAACAGATTATCCGCTGGTGGAGGCCCACCTGAAATCTGCCCGGCGGGAAATTTCCCAGAGCCCGGTGCGCAAGGGTTCTGTGCAGCTCAATGAATTTCTTGAAACCGAACTGAGCAAAGAACCCCAGGTAGGATTCATCATCGGCGCGGGGGCCAGCGAGATGACCGGCATGCTGCTGCCCATTGCCACCAGCCTGACCGGACGGGTGGAACGTTCTCCCATCATCGTGACAGGTGCGGTGTCCTCTTCCGCTCCCAATGCGGCCCAGCTGGATATGGCAGTGCAGATGACCCGCCAGTCGGCCCAGGAAGCCCTGACCATGGTAAAAAACTATATCCAGCAGTTATCTCCGGATATCAGTATTCCCTGGTTGTTCGGCGATTTTCTCAAAAAGTACTCCATCCACCACCAGCTTTTATCTGCTTCCTATAACGTAGGGGGACCGTCTGCCGGATATGCCCTGGCTTTGAACACCCTTTCCGCCCTGCTGCAGATTCCATTGTGTATTGATTTCGGTATCACCGGGGCCCCCTGGACCAAAGGGGTGAGAAAAGATGAAGTAGGGGGGTCTGTCATCATCGGGGGTCACAGAAAAAAAACGGAAAAAGTGCTTTTGTACCTGCGGCGCATGTACATGCCTCTGCAGAATTACAAGGACCTTGAGCCTGAGTTTCTCATGGGATACTGGCTCAGGCAGAAAGATATCATTGCTGTCACCCATTTTGCGGATCTCATGCCCGAGGTGCTGTATTTAAACACGGCCCACAATGATATGAGAGAAGAATTGATTGCAAAACGTATCAGGTACAAGATTGAAAAATACCATGAGACCCCTAAGACGCCTTCTTTGAAGCAAGAAATCATCCATACAAAAAAATTGATGCGCCAGCGGGCGGAATCAGAAATCCTGGGCAGGGTCAATGCCATCCGTTTGTACCTCGAAGACGTATCCCGCAAAAAATATATCTCCCACGAAAAGATATTCAAGACCTATATGATAAAATCAGAGTGATCTTTCCGCAGGGCCGCGGGCTTGCCGATGATTTCCGCCCAGATCACCGCCTGGCGGAGGCTGGGACGTCTGCCATAAGGATGAATGGTCGGCGGCGGCACTGTCTGGTCACTAAGTTTTTTTTCAGGTCTTTTGGGGGGGTGTTTTTGTGTTTGACGTTCTTCTATGGCAGGGCTTTGGGATGCCACAGAAGGTGATTCAGCCTCGGCAGGTGTTTCGTGTTCCGCCAGTTCCCCCGCTGTCCATTCCTGCTCTGCCATTTCATCCCAGAATCCGGTGTCTGCAGATTGTTTTTGTTTTTCCTGTCTGGCCTGTTTTTCCAGTTCCTGAATAGATTCCTGTACCTGGTTCTTGATTTTCTGAAAAAAAGAAAACAAGGGATTTTTTGACAATTTTTTCTGAATCCCGGTGGTTTTTTTCTTTCTGGAGGCAAGGGCCTTGGAAAGCAGGGTAAACAAAAGAAAAAAAATCACCAGAATTACATTGATAAGGGTTTCCAGATTCATGGCACTCCTTGTGCTGCCGTGAATCCTGTAAATTTTACCTTTTACAGGATTCACGGCTGTAAATATTTATGTATTCTGATCTGTCTGGGCAGTGTCTGTTTCACCCTTGGAGATCTGCTCCCGCATTTTGGTATCAGCTGCCACATTTTTCATTTTGTAATAATCCATGATGCCGAGGTTGCCGCTTCTGAAGGCTTCTGCCATGGCCAGGGGCACCTGGGCTTCCGCCTCCACCACCTTGGCCTGCATTTCCTGGACCCGTGCCCGCATTTCCTGTTCGGTTGCAAATGCCATGGCCCGCTTTTCCTCTGCTTTGGCCTGGGCAATTTTCTTGTCTGCCTCGGCCCGGTCGGTTTCCAGTTCCGCCCCGATGTTTTTGCCCACATCCACATCTGCAATATCAATGGACAGAATTTCATAGGCTGTGCCGGCATCCAGGCCTTTTTTGAGGACAGTCTTGGAAATCATGTCCGGGTTTTCCAGCACTCTTTTGTGGGTCTCGGCTGACCCGATGGTGGTGACAATGCCTTCCCCCACCCGTGCCAGGATGGTTTCAGCACCGGCCCCGCCCACCAGGCGGTCAATATTGGCCCGGACCGTGACCCTTGAAATCGCTTTCAGCTGGATGCCGTCCTTGGCCATGGCCGCAACTATCGGGGTTTCAATGACCTTGGGGTTCACCGACATCTGCACTGCTTCCAGCACATCCCGGCCGGCCAGGTCAATGGCTGCTGCCCGGTTGAAGCTCAGATCGATATTGGCCTTGTCCGCGGCGATCAGGGCCTGGATCACCCGGGACACATTCCCGCCGGCCAGATAATGAGATTCCAGGCTGTCCGTGGGAATCTCCATGCCGGCTTTCACCGCCATGATCTTGGACTCCACAATCAGTTTGGGCGGCACTTTTCGAAACCGCATGAAAATAATATTGACCAGCCCGACCTTTGCCCCGGAAACCAGTGCCTGCAGCCACAGGGCAATATAGGCAAATATAAAATAAAACAGGGCCACGCCGATAACACCGGCAATAATTAACAGGATGTACATAAACTCCATGTCTGATTCTCCTTATTCGATTTTGTCAACCACGATTCTGTTTCCCGACACCAGGATCACCACAACCGGTGTACCGGCATCCACATATTCTCCGTCGGTTACCGCATCCAGGCGCTTTCCCTCTATTTCTACCGTGCCTGAAGGCCGTAAATCCGTTATCGCTTCTCCCTGCTTTCCCTTCCATGATGCCAGTTCCGGGGCCTGGGAAAAAACCCCTTCCTTGCTGGACAATATTTTATGCAAGGATAAAGAAGAGGCTCCCAGGGCCTTGAACCCCAGAACCAGAACAACCGGTATCACTATAATATCCACCCCCAGAAACACCATGCCCATAGTAAAAGAAATGGTGGTAAATACCAGGTAAAGGGAATAAAACAATATTCCGGCAGCCATAACTGATAAAAGTCCCAGAGAGGGTACAAAAATCTCCATCACAATGACCGCCAGCCCCAGCAGCTGGAGTGCAATGGGCATTATATAGGATGTCATGATTCATTCCTTTTGGATGCAAGTCTATCTGCAGCTTTCACCAGCACGCGGTTCTGTTCCAGAGCATCCACTGTTACATGGGTACCGGGATCCAGAAATTCACCTCTGGTAATGGCATCGATTTTCCGGGTACCGATCTTAATTTTTCCCGAAGGCCGCAAAGCAGTCACTGCCGTGCCTGATTGTCCCACACTCACGGACCGGGATTCATCCGATCCCACCAGGGCCTCGCCAAGAGTGGTTTCCAGATACGGACCTTTTATCAGCCTGGACAGTCCGGGCAGCACATACCTGAGCATGAACAGAGAAAAAACCAGGGCCCCCAGAAAAGCGCCCAGGACCATGGCCAGATTCCGGATCAGAAGACGGCCTTCCCAGGGCATTTTGGGATCCGGTACCACAAATCCCTGGAAAGAGAGGACCAGACCGGCTGCCAGCACCAGGATTCCGGCAACCCCTGCCACGCCGAAACCCGGCAGCACCAGGATTTCCACCACCATGAGCAGGGTGCCGATGAGCAGGAGCAGCAGTTCGGTGTAATCTGCCAGCCCCACCAGGTACTGGTTCATAAAGACCAGCCCCAGGCAGACAATGCCGATGATCCCGAAAACCCCGAATCCCGGGGCCTTAATCTCTGTATACAGGGCACCGAGCCCCACCAGCATGAGTATGGGCAGCAGCGGCTGGAGAAACCGGACCAGGCTTTCAGACCAGGTCTCTTTCATATAGGCCAAAGTATAATTTTCATATCCCAGTTGTGCCAGTGCCTGGTCCAGGTCTGTGACACTGGCCCTGGAAAATCCCAGGTTCCGGGCTTCCACATCATCCATGGTCAAAAGTTCCCCCTCTGCCACAACGGTGGTTTTTTTTGTGATACGCGCTTTTTCCTCTTCAGTCAGGTCATTGAACCTGACTTTGTCCATATACACGGCTTCTTCATCCAGGGTGACCTGGTAGACCTCCATGCTTTTGGTAACCATGGATTCCGCCAGCACCTCAGGATAACCGTTTTTCTTGGCCAGGGTCCGGAACTGCGCCCGGAGCACGGTCTGGGTTTTTTCCCCCATCTCTTTTTGCCCTTCACTGGTCTGGATGATGGGGGCACAGTCCCCGATCAGGGTATTTTCCTTCATGACCAGGACATTACCGGCCAGGGCAATGAGGGCCCCGGCAGAGATGGCCCGTTTTTCCACATAAGATATGGACTGTCCCATGGGAATGGACAAAAGGGTCTCCACGATTTCCAGGGCTGCATCCACCCGCCCCCCGAATGAATCCAGTTTGAACACTATAAGGGCGTCCGGCTCGGCTGAAAGAATTTCATCCACGCTTCTTTTGATGAAAGCAGCCATACCCGGCTCCACCGTACCGGTGACAGGTATGACATGAATGGTTTTATCTGCTGCCGGTACTGCATCTGTCCTGAAAAATACAAACAGGCTTGCTGCAGCCAGAAACAGGATCAGCCAGGTTCTGCTGCTTCTGGCACCATTGTTCACATATTTTACCATGGATCTTTGCCCTCTCAGAAATCATACCGCAATTGCCCCGTCACTATACCATGAAATACCGGAGTTTGAAAAAACAATCGTACCGACTTTACAAAATAAGACCGTCCCGGCCCCGGGTCAAGCTGCCACCACAATCTTACAACAGCTGCATTCCCTGCAAATACACCATAATATTTTTACCGGTATAGCAGAACAGTCGCCTGCAAATCTCGCAGCAGATATCTTGACCCTGCTCCGCCCCTGGTGGTGTGGCAAATATCCAGATGCCGCATTCTGTGATTGCCAAACCGGCAAAATTTTTTTATACATTACTTTTGGCATTTGGCCAGAAATCTGCATACAAAAACATATATCTTCATGTTTGTCATTAAAAACAAAGGAAACCACCCATGGCTGCGACCGATAACCCAAAATCAGATTCCATTCTCTCCCAGGTGCACAAAACCCGTCAGGCACGGGAAAAAACCTACCGGGAAAAGGCCCTTAAACTGTTCCCCTGGATCTGCGGCCATTGCGGCAGGGAGTTTGAGGGCAAACGTCTAAAAGAACTGACGGTGCACCACAAGGACCACAACCATGACAACAACCCCCCGGACGGCAGCAATTGGGAGTTGCTGTGCATTTACTGCCATGATAATGTGCATTCCCGGGACCAGGTTGCCGATGCCTATGCAGACGGGCCGGCGGACAACCATGCAGACAAAGGAGGCGGCGCCAGTCCCTTTGCCGGTCTCGGAGACTTGTTAAAAGGCAGACTGGATTAAAAACGCTTGTCTGCATTATAAATTCAATACAATATAAGCCGCGTTCACCAATCATTGAACCAGGAGGAAACATGAATCTACAAAAGCCCAATGCCAATGATGCCCTGCAGACAAAAAACCGGTCCAGAAATATTGCACCGCAGTCAGGTATCTGCAGCAGGTGCATTGATGGATGCAAGGGCAACTGCGACCTGTTCCACGCCACCTTCCGGGGAAGGGAGCTTTTGTACCCCGAACCATTCGGCAGTGTCACCGCCGGTGCTGACAAGGACTATCCCGTGGATTACTCCCATCTGAATATCATGGGATATGCCCTGGGGGCCAAGGGTATGGCACCGGACCCGGACAAGGCCACATTTCCCGCTGTAAACACCGAAACCCGATACGGGGTGACAGACAAGGTGAAAATGAAGGTGCCCATATTCACCGGGGCTCTGGGCAGTACGGATATTGCCCGGAAAAACTGGGAGCATTTTGCCATAGGGGCCGCCATCTCCGGCATCACCCTTGTGTGCGGTGAAAATGTCTGCGGCATCGATCCTGCACTGGAACTGGACAAAAACGGCCGGGTGACAAAATCCCCGGAAATGGACCGGCGGGTCACGGAATACCGCCGGTTTCACGAAGGATACGGGGATATCCTGGTACAGATGAACGTGGAAGACACCCGCAACGGCGTGGCCGAGTATGTCATTGACAAACTGGGGGTGGAAACCATTGAACTCAAATGGGGGCAGGGGGCCAAATGCATTGGCGGTGAAATCAAGGTCAATTCCCTGAAACGGGCCATTGAACTCAAAAAAAGAGGCTATATCGTCACCCCGGACCCGGAGATGCCGGCCCATCAGGCATCCTTTAAAGCCGGGCCGTTAAAACAGTTTGAACGCCATTCCCGTCTGGGATTCATCGACCAGGACAGTTTCATGAAAGAGGTGGAAAGGCTGCGGCAGCTGGGGGCCAGACGGATCACCCTGAAAACCGGGGCATATCCCATGCGGGAACTGGCCATGGCCATCAAATGGTCCAGTGAGGCCAAAATCGATCTGCTCACCATTGACGGGGCACCGGGCGGTACCGGCATGAGCCCGTGGCGGATGATGACCGAATGGGGCATCCCCGCTATTTACCTGCATGCCATGGCCTATGAACTGTGTGAACGCCTGGACAAGCGCGGCCTGCCTGTGCCGGATATCGCCTTTGCCGGGGGCTTTTCCTCAGAAGACCATGTGTTCAAGGCCCTGGCCCTGGGTGCCCCCTACTGCAAGGCGGTCTGCATGGGCCGGGCTCTGATGATTCCGGGCATGGTGGGCAAAAACACAGAGCGCTGGCTGAGAAACGAAGACGGGGGGCTGCCGTCCACCGTATCCAGATATGGTACCACCAAAGAGGAAATATTCATGAATTATGAGGTGCTCAAAGAAAAATATGGTGACCAGGCAAAAGATCTGCCCCTGGGCGCCATCGGCATCTTCAGTGCAGTGGACAAAATCAAGGTCGGGCTCCAGCAGATCATGGCCGGTTCCAGAAACTGGGCCGTCCCCCATATCAGCCGCCAGGACATCTTTGCTCTGACCGAAGAATGCGCCAAAATCACCAACATTGCCTATGTCATGGATGCCTATCGCAAAGAGGCCATGCAGATCATTGACGCGTGAATAAACAGGAGGGTACCATGTCTGATATGCTGTCTTTCATAAAGACAAAAAATCCTGGTGAACATGAATTTCACCAGGCTGTGGAAACCGTGACCGCCTCTGTGCGGACATTGATCGACAGACATCCGGAATACCGCCAGGAAGCCATTATCAAGCGGATCACCGAACCGGAAAAAGTGTTCATCTTCTGCGTACCCTGGGTGGATGACCAGGACCAGGTACAGATCAACCGGGGGTTCCGGGTGGGCATGAACAGCGCCATCGGTCCCTATGTGGGAGGATTGCGGTTTCACCCCTCTGTCAGCCTGAGCATCATGAAGTTTCTTGCCTTTGAGCAGGTGTTCAAGAATGCATTGACCACCATGAATATGGGCGGGGCATGCGGCGGGGCAGATTTTGAGCCCAAAGGCAGGTCCGACCGGGAAGTCATGCGGTTCTGCCAGAGCTTCATGACGGAGCTGCATGCCCATATCGGTCCTGACAAAGATATCCTCACGGCCGACATCGGTGTGGGTGCCAGGGAAATCGGGTATCTGTTCGGCATGTATAAAAAGATACACAAAGAATTTTCCGGGATTCTCACCGGAAAAAGCCTGACCCTGGGAGGCAGCCTGATCCGGCCCGAAGCAACCGGATACGGCACGGTCTACTTTGCGGCCCAGATGCTGGCTACCCGAAACCAGACCCTGGAAGGAAAAAAATGCCTGATCTCAGGTGCGGGCAATGTGGCCCAGCATACAGCGGAAAAGCTTCTCGAACTGGGGGCGGTGGTGCTTACCATGTCGGATTCTTCAGGCTATATTTATGATGAAGAGGGCATTGACGCAGGCAAACTGGACTATATCAAACGGCTGAAAAATTTCAGGCGGGGCCGCATAATGGAATATATAAACAAATACTCCGATGCGGTGTATGTGGAGCGGGATGCCACCCTGGACCACCAGCCCATGTGGGATATTCCGGCCGACTGTGCCTTCCCCTGTGCCACCCAGAATGAACTCACCGGCAAAGATGCCCAAAACCTGATGAAAAACCAGGTGGGCCTGGTGTGTGAAGGCGCGGATATGCCCTGCAGCACAGATGCTGTGGCCATTTTTCTTGAAGAAAAAATACTCTATGGGCCGGGTAAGGCTGCCAATGCCGGGGGCGTGGCAGTATCCGGGCTTGAAATGGCCCAGAACAGCATGCGGTTGAACTGGCCCAGACATGAAGTGGATGCCCGGCTGAAGACCATTATGAAAAATATCCATGCCATCTGTCTGGATGCGGCCGAAGAATACAGCCATCCCGGCAACTACCTGGCAGGCGCCAATATAGCCGGTTTTGTCAAGGTGGTGGATGCCATGCTTGACCAGGGCGTATAGGGAGCTGTCCAGACATGGAATCCAGTACCGTCACCGCTTCAGCCAGCTGCTTTCTCATCCGTATGACAGCTGTTTTTGCGGCTGTATTCCTTGTTTCCGGATGTTCCGTCTCATCGAAGATGATGGTCCACCTGTCCGACACCATTGTGAACAATGATGATCCGGCCATGGTGGAAGCCGGTGCCCCGGCCTATCTGCTCATGATCGACAGCCTCATCAGCCAGGACCCGGAGAAAGAGGATATGCTCACCACAGCAGCCCTTTTGTACACAGCTTATGCTGATGTGTTTGTCACCGATGACCTCCGGTCCAGAAAACTGGCTGCCAAGGCCCTGAATTATGCAGAAAAAGCCGTCTGCCTGTCTGACAAAAAGGCGTGCCGCCTGACTGAAAAACCCTATGACGACTTTACATCAGCTGTTGACAGCCTGGATGAAAACAGCCTGCCTGCCCTGTTTTCCCTGGGCGCGGCCTGGTCCGGCTGGATCATGGCCAATACTGATGATTTCAATGCCCTGGCAGACACATCCCGCATTGAAGATATCATGAAAAAAGTGGTCCTGCTGGATGCATCCTATCGGGACGGTGCTGCCTATCTGTACCTGGGGACTTTGGCCACATTCCTGCCCCCGGCCCTCGGGGGCAGGCCGGAGCAGGGCAGAACCTTTTTTGAAAAAGCCATTGCGCTTTCCAAAGGCAAAAACCTCATGGCCAAGGTGATGTACGCCAGGCTGTATGCAAAAATGACCTTTGACCGTACCCTGCATGACCGCCTGCTCACAGAGGTCCTGGCAGCCGATCCTGTGGCAGAAGGCTACACCCTGATGAACACCCATGCCCGGCAGCAGGCCAAATTTCTGCTGGATGCGGCTGATGACTATTTTTAACCGGAGTCTTTATATGAAACATGTTCTTTACTGCACCGTCGTTCTGGTGATGCTCCTGGGAGGTGCCCCGGCCATTGCTCAGGGTATCACCCTGAAAATTGCCACCCTTTCCCCGGAAGGATCCATGTGGATGGAAAAAATGCGCCAGGGTGCTGCACAGGTGGCTGACCAGACCCAAAACCGGGTGACATTCCGGTTCTACCCCGGCGGTGTCATGGGCAATGACAAGGCGGTGCTGCGCAAAATCCGGGTGGGCCAGCTCCACGGCGGTGCCGTGGTGGGGGGGACCCTGGCGGATTTTTTTTCAGGCAACCAGATCTATGCCCAGCCCATGAAATTTTCCACCCTGGAACAGGTGGACCATGTCCGTCAGCACATGGACCGATATATCCAGGACGGCCTGTATGATGCCGGTTTAGTCACCTTTGGCCTCACCGGCGGTGGATTTGCCTATATCATGTCCAAAGAGCGGGTGGAAAGTATTGCAGACCTGAGAAAACGCAAAGTCTGGATACCGGACAATGACAAAGTCAGCCGGGATGTCATGACTGTGTTCGGTATCTCCCCCATCCCCCTGCCCCTGGCAGATGTGCGGACCGCCATGCAGTCGGGCCTCATCGATACCGTTGCCACCTCCCCTGTGGCAGCCCTGATCCTCCAGTGGCACACCCAGATCAAATATGTCACCAATATTCCGCTGATCTATTTATACGGTGTCCTGGCTGTGGACAAAAAACAGTTTTTAAAAATTGGCGAACCAGACCGGGCAGTTGTCAGACAGATCATGACAAAAACTTTTGCAGATATCGATGAACAAAACCGCACAGATGATATCAAAGCCATTGCGGCCCTGAAAAACCAGGGGATCCAGTTCATTACCCCGTCCGGACCGATACTGGCCGAATGGCGTACAACCGCGGCCAGAGCCGTGGACAAAATGGTGGCCGATGGGACCCTGCCGGAGGATGCGGTGAATCAGATCAACCAGCTGCTCCAGGCATTTCATGACTGATAGTATTATCCGATTGTTACAGAAAATGGAAGACAGCATCCTGGTGGGGCTGCTTCTGGCCATGATCGGCCTTGCCGTGGCCCAGATCGGGCTGCGCAATTTTTTCGGGTCCGGTATTGTGTGGGGGGATTCTTTGGTCCGGGTGCTGGTGCTCTGGACCGGCCTTCTGGGGGCAATGGCAGCCAGCAGGGCCGACAACCACATCCGCATCGATGTGATCTTCCGGTACCTGCCCCCTGGTGCCAGACAGACTGCCACCCTTGTCATCCACGCTTTCACCGCCATGATCTGCCTGGTCATGGCCTGGCACAGTGCCCGGTTTGTGCACATGGAAATGGCTGACGGCATGACAGCCTTTGCCGGGGTCCCGGCCTGGGTGTGTGAGCTGATCATACCGGTGGCGTTTCTTGTCATGGGCATCCGGTACCTGCTCTTTTTCATTCGCAGACTTGCCTTCCCCGGCCAGGAAAATCCTGATAATCCATCTGGTTCCCGGAATTCATCATGATTTTTCTGGTCATCTTCGGGCTTGTTCTCATGACCCTGCTGGGGGCCCCTTTGTTCACGGTACTTACCGGGGCAGCCATGGCCGGTTTTACCATGCTGGGCATCGACCTGTCCGTGGTGGCCATCGAGTTCTACCGCATCGCCGACACCCCCATCCTGGTGGCCCTTCCTTTGTTTACCTTTACCGGGTACCTGCTGGCGGAAAGCAAAGCCGCAGCCAGGCTGGTGGGCCTGACCCGGGCCTTTCTGGGGTGGATGCCCGGGGGGCTCGCCATTGTGGCCTTTGTGGTGTGCGCCCTGTTCACAGCGTTTACCGGCGCTTCCGGGGTGACCATTGTTGCCATGGGGGCTCTGTTGTACCCGGCACTGAAACAGGACGGATATGAAGAAAACTTCAGCCTGGGACTTGTCACCACCTCAGGCAGCCTGGGGCTGCTTCTGCCTCCTTCTCTTCCGTTGATTCTCTACGGCATCATTGCCCAGCAGATGGATGCCGGCGCAGACATCAGCATTGAAAAACTGTTTGCCGCCGGCATTCTGCCGGCCCTGCTCATGATCCTTCTGCTGTCAGCCTGGAGTATCCGGGCCAACCGGCATAACCCGGCCCCCTTAACCCGGTTTTCCTTCAAAAACTGCCTGTCCGCCCTCCGGGCTGCAGCCTGGGAAATTCCTCTGCCCATATTTGTGTTTGCCGGTATCTATTCGGGATATTTTGCCGTGTCAGAGGCTGCTGCCGTGTCGGCCATGTATGTGCTGGTGGTGGAAATGCTGGTATACCGGGAAGTCAAATGGTCACGCCTGCCGTCCATTATCAGAGAATCCATGATAATGGTGGGGGGCATTCTCCTGATTCTGGGGGTGTCTCTGGCATTTACCAACTTTCTCATTGACGCCCAGATACCCATGAAACTCTTTGCGCTGTGCCAGCAGTGCATTGCCAGCAAATGGGTGTTTCTGATTCTGCTCAACCTGTTTCTGCTGATGCTGGGCACCATGCTGGATATTTTTTCCGCCATTGTCATCATGGTGCCGCTGATGCTGCCGATAGCCATGGAATACGGCATCCATCCGGTCCACCTGGGCATTATCTTTCTGGCCAACATGCAGATCGGGTATTTCACCCCGCCGGTGGGCATGAACCTGTTCATTGCCGGTTACCGGTTCAACAAGCCCATCATGACGATCTACCGGGCCACCATCCCGTTCATGCTGGTGCTGCTGCTGGCGGTGATCATCATCACCTACTGGCCGGGGCTGAGCCTGTTTCTCATCTCCTGAGGTTCCCGGGTGCGGCAGGATACCGGCAGCAGAATTGTGGCAGGCGGATGAAACATGGGCAGTTGCGCGTGACCCGCCCTGTGCGGGTGCCTTGCGCCCGGTCCGAGATGTCAGCATCTGACGGCCCTGGCACAAGGCACCCGCACAGGGCTTGGTCAATAGATCGGGCAGTGACTTTGCCAACGATTATCCGGGAGCATCCGGGTGTTGACATTTCAGATTCCCATGGTAAACAAACACAAAAGGTGACATCATGGAAATATTGAAAAGCATATTCGGGTATGATGATTTCCGGCCCCTGCAAAAAGAGATCATTGACCACATCCTGGAAAAAAAGGACACCCTGGTGGTGCTTCCCACCGGCGGCGGCAAATCATTGTGTTTTCAGCTGCCGGCCCTGGTGTTTGAGGGACTCACCATTGTGGTGTCTCCCTTGATCTCTTTGATGAAGGACCAGGTGGATCAGCTCGGGGAGATGGGAATTTCTGCGGTATGCCTCAACTCAAGTCTGTCACAGGAACAGTACCGGCACCATGTGTCTCTGGTCCGGCAAGGCCGGGTCAGACTGCTGTATATCGCCCCTGAATCCCTGGTCCGTGCCAATATCCTGGAGATGCTCCACGCTGTGACCGTGGACTGCCTGGCCATTGACGAGGCCCACTGCATTTCCGCCTGGGGCCATGATTTCAGACCGGAATACCGGCACCTGGCACAGATCCGGCAGCAGTTTCCCCAAGCGGTCTGCACCGCCTTCACCGCCACGGCCACCCCGGTGGTGCAGAAAGACATTCAAGCCAGTCTGGGATTTTCACGGGATACCGGATTCCGGCCGTTCATCGGCAGCTTTGACCGGAAAAACCTGATGATCCGGGTGATGTTCAAGGATGATCCGCTGCAGCAGACCCTGGATTTTCTTGGATCCCATAAAGACGACTCCGGCATCATCTACTGTCTGTCCAGAAAACAGGTGGAGAACCTGTCCCATCAACTGGCATCCCGGGGATTTTCCGTACGGCCCTATCATGCCGGTCTGGATGACAGTACACGCAGCCGCTTTCAGACCGAATTCATCAAAGATGATGTCCGCGTCATGGTGGCCACCATCGCCTTTGGCATGGGCATTGACAAACCCAATGTCCGGTTTGTGCTGCATTATGACCTGCCCAAAAGCGTTGAAAGCTATTACCAGGAGATCGGCCGGGCCGGACGGGATAACCTGGATGCCCAATGCCTGCTTTTGTTTTCCCATGCCGACATCCCCCGGTTGAAATCCCTTGTCACCAGCCAGGATGAACAGCGGAACCGGGCTGCCTGGTTTCATCTGGAGGACATGGTGCGGTTTGCCGAGGCGGAAGACTGCCGCAAAAAAAGGCTGCTGGCCTATTTCGGGGAAACTGCGGCCCGGGATGACTGCGGCATGTGCGACAACTGCCTGGCGCCACAGGACCAGGTTCAGGATGTTTCCATTGCAGCCCAGAAATTTCTGTCTTGTGTGAAACGCACCGGCGAGCGGTTCGGGGCCGCCCATATCATCGATGTGCTCCGTGGTGCGGAAACAAAAAAAATCTTCCAGTTCAGACACCACCTGCTGTCCACATACGGCATTGGAAAAGACCTGTCAAAAAAACAGTGGTTCTATCTTTCCCGGCAGTTCCAGAGCAAGGGGTTTGTCCAGCGGGAGGACCAGTACGGCGGGCTGACCCTTACCCCGGCGGCCTGGGGGGTATTGAAGGGAGAAACAAAAGTATCTGGATGGCAGGATCCCCGCCACAAACTTTCCCGGCCCGGGGCAACACCAATCGATGCCGAATCTGCCGACCCGGCAGCCCATCATCCGGATCTGTTTGAACTGCTGCGGCAAAAACGCAAAGAAACAGCTGATGCGGCCGGTGTCCCCCCTTATGCCGTATTCCCTGACAAAGCCCTGATGGAAATGGCCACCTTTTTTCCGAGAACAGACCAAGATTTTTTGGGCACTTTCGGTGTGGGACAAACCAAACTGGAAAAATACGGCCCGGCATTTATGGGGCTCATTCAGGATTTCTGCACCACCCATGCCATTTCAGCGGTTATATTACCTGTATGTGAACAAAATCGACCGATGAAGTAAAAAAATTCATCCCCCGGTCATCTGCAATGCCATCTGTCTGACCGGGCAGGGGGGTATCCCCTGTTTCATTGGTCTGCCAGATAACGGTCATACATCGCTTTGACCGCCTCGGTCATCTCCTTGAACCGGTCAGAGGTCACCTGCGGCTTTTTCTCCTGCAGGGTCAGGCGGTGGACCACCTGCCGCAGGGTGATATAGGCTTTCTGCAGGATACCGCTTTCCTCCCCGGAAATCAGCCCTTCACAGCTCAGCCCTTCCAGGAGCCGGACATTGTCCGTCCACACCGTGACATCCGGGTACCCGGCCCCGTGTTTCAGCGTCAGGTACTGCACCAGAAACTCGATGTCCACAATGCCGCCGGGACCCTGTTTGAGGTCAAACATGCCGGGATCCGGTTTCAGACGCTGGGTGCGCATACGCTCGCGCATTTCTCTGACCGCCTGCTTCAATTCATTTTCCGGCCGGGGGGCACACAGGATTTTCTGGCGGATGATACTGAACCGGTTGAGAAGAGATTTGTCGCCGGTAATGGGCCGGGCCCGGATCAGTGCCTGGTGTTCCCAGGTCCAGGCCTTATGCTCCAGATACTCTTCAAATGCCGCGATGTGAGAGACGATCATACCCGCCTCCCCGCCCGGCCGCAACCGCATATCCGCCCCGTAAAGGGTGCCGGCCGGGGTGTGCATGGTCAGGGCGTGAATGATGCGCTGGCCCAGGTTGGCATAGAACCGGACCGTTTCAATGGACCGTTCTCCCTCAGTGGTATCCCCCGGCTCACCCTGGTACAGAAACACCAGATCCAGGTCGGACTTGTACCCCATCTCCAGCCCCCCCACTTTGCCGTAAGCCACAATGGCAAACCCGCAATGATCAATGCCGTCTTTTGCCAGACCCGGCGGGATGCCGTATCTGGTGGTGACAATATGCCAGGAAATCTGGAGTATCTGTGCTAGAACGGTTTCTGCGATATAGGTGAGATGGTCACTGACCTTCATCAACGGATAATCACCGCTCACATCAGCGGCTGCCACCCGCAGGGTGTTGACCTGGCGGAAAATATTCAATTCCTCCAGAAGATATTCCAGGTCGTGGGGGTCAAGTTTGGCCATCCGGGCGGCCATCTCTCTTTCCAGGGCCGCTTTTTTCGGCAGGGCATACAAGGTGGCAGGGTGCAGCAGTTCATCCAGCAGCACCGGATGGCTGGAAAGAAAAGAGATGATCCAGGGACTTTTTGCGGCCAGGGTGACCAGGGTATCCAGGGCCTGGGTATTTTCAATGAGCAAAGACAGATAGGTGGTCCGGCGCTCGATGGTGATGATCAGGTCCACCAGCCGGACCAGAACTGCTTCGCTGTCTTTGGCTCGACCCGCTTTTTTCAGCAGCACCGGCACCAGGCGGGCCAGTTTTTTTCTGCCGCCAGGAGTGAGGCGCAAGGTATTGGGATGGGCCGCCAGTGATCTGAGTATCGAGAGCACCCGGCCGGGATCCGCATATCCGGCCACCTCGATGGCTTCCGGCGAAAACTGGGGATCGTTGATATTCATCCACATCTCTTTTAATTCCCGGGCAGCCGCATTTTTGTTTTCATCAGCATCCGTGATCAGCAGCTGGGAAAAATGACCGTGAACAGCATCCAGAACCTGGTCCAGCTTTTCCCTGAACCGGCTGAAAGAATCAAACCCCATGGACAGGGCCAGAATCTGCTGATGATCCGGATGATCCGGAATATCATGGGTCTGCAGGTCCTGATACTGCTGGAGACGGTTTTCCACGGTGCGCAGAAATGTATACGCATCCCTGAGATCATCCCGGGTGGCGGTATTTATACAATCGTGGACCACCAGCCGGTCCAGGACCTGCAAAATCCCCGGGGCCTGCAGGGAGGGCTCCACCCCGCCCCGGATAAGCTGGAACAGCTGGCCGAAAAATTCGATCTCCCGGATCCCGCCGGCCCCCAGTTTGATGTTGTTTTTCAACCGCGCGCTTTTCACCTGCAGCGTGATGCGCTGCTTCATGTCCCGGAAAGAATCAAATGATCCGTAATCAAAATACCGGCGGAAGATAAACCCGTTGAGATTGTGGAGCAGCAGACGACCGGCAGCCAGATCCCCGGCCACAGGAGCGGCCTTGATCATGGCGTACCTCTCCCATTCCCGACCCTGGGTCTGGTAATATTCCTCAAATGCATCTGTGCTCATGACCAGCGGACCGCTGTCCCCAAAGGGTCGCAACCGGGTATCCACCCGGTAAAAATGGGTGCCGCCGGAGCCGGCAAAAAATGACAGAAACTGCTTGCACAGCCGGGTGAAAAAATCCTGGTTCGAGGTCTTGACCCGGCCGTCCAGCCATGTGTCCCCCTCTTTGGGATACACAAAAACCAGATCAATGTCCGAAGAAAAATTCAGCTCTTTTGCTCCCAGTTTTCCCATGCCCAGAACCACCATCTGCTGGGAATGGCCGTGCTGGTCCATTGGGGTCCCATGGGAGGTGCACACTTTTTCATAAAGAAGCTCAAGGGCGCGGGAAACACAGGCCATGGCCAGGTGTGACAGATCAGACAGGGTTTCGGACAAATCCGCCCTGCCGGTCAAATCCCGCCAGGCGATGCGGATGATCTCCCGGTGCTTGAAAACCATCAGCAGTTTTTGGGCCTGTTCTGCATCGGCTTCGGCAGTAATCTGTGCGGCCCGGTCATGGTACCATCCCGGCTTTCGGACGGTGGACAGGTCCTTTGAGGCAGACAGATCATGGAGTATGCCCGGATCCCTTGCCAGGCAGTCCGCCACGAAATCACTGAACAAAAATACCCGGATCAGATCTGCCGGGTCCAGACCGCGGGCATTCAGATCCTGACCAGCCGTTTCAAGACGGTCAAAAAACCGGTCCAGCCGTGTCGTCAAAAGGGTTTTCAAAGAAGGAGACAGACCGGGAAATACGGTGTCGATCATCCGGGCATCGGGTTTGTCATTCATGGCACCGCCAGACAGTTACAGGTTGTCATTTTTCATACATGGCGTTTTTCAGCCTTCATACATAATATCAACAGCATTTTTTATCAAGCCCTGAAGCTGCAGAGAGCAGGTCTGTGAATTTGGGGAAGTAATCATTTTCTTTTCATCCTGATCAGGATATGATATCAGGCCAGTGCATCTTTATGCAAAAACCTGATACCACCGAACCACTTATTGCAGGGATATAAAATAAGGGGAGGGAAAAAATCAGACTTTGTATGTTGTTTGAAAAAAAACCGCTGCATGGGGTTACCTTTAACTTATAAAGCTCTTGAGCATACCTAATGAAAAACAAAACCAAAGGCCAGATGGAAGCGGAAATCAGCGAAGCGGTGATAAAGTTTGAAAAAGAGTTCATGGGCCGGGGTCCACTGGAAACCAAAACGTATATCATTGATGACATGGTGCTGGTACGGCTCAAGAATGTGCTCACCCAGGCAGAATTGAAACTGGCTGACATGCATGAACAAAAGGATGGCAGAGAGCTGGTAAAACGGATGCGGATTGCGCTGCTGGAACAGGGCAGGCCCCTGCTGGTGGAAGCGGTGGAAAAAATTCTGGGGATCACGGTAAGGAGCCTGCACACCGACATCAGCACGGTCACCGGTGAAAGGGTGATCCTTTTTACCCTGGCCTTTGCCCCTGCAATTCAACGAGACAGAATTCAAGGACGGTCGGGGATGCATACTGATTGAGCAGGACTTTCCCTTTTTTACGACCGTCTCCGGCTGTTGGAAAGGTGTGGGATTCACAGCCGCGGGGAATGACGGCTGCGGCAAAAGCCATGCTTCTCAGAGAAAGAACAATGGATGACAACCCGGAAGTAAGGCACCCTGGCAGGGAACCAGGGCATTGAAATTGTGATTGACAACCTTGCAATTTTATGTTTTAAGACAAAGACCATCTGCTGGAAAATGGTGTGCTGCACAACTTTCCGGGGGATGACCTGATCATGTAAAATCTTAGTGTTGGAACGGGTCCTCTGGTGTTTTGCAGAGGGCGCAGGAAAAATATAAGGCCGTTGTCTGTTCTGTATGGAACAGACAACGGCCTTTTTTTGTGGTCGCCATGACCCAAAAGAAAGCATTTCATGGGCTGACCGAAATTTAAAATACTGAAAAAAATGGAGGAAAAATAATGATTTATCGAAATCACGCTGGTGACAAACCCACTGTGCATGCAACCGCAACGATTCATCCGTCGGCTGTGGTGATCGGCAATGTACAGATCGGTGAAAAGGTCTTTGTGGGACCCAATGCAGTCATCCGTGCGGATGAACCCTGTCCGGAGGGCAAAGTTGAGGCCATAGTCATTGGGTCAGAGGTCAATATTCAGGATGGTGTGATCATCCATGCCCTTGGCGGTTCACCTGTACACATCGGAAAAGGGGTATCCCTGGCCCACGGTGCTGTCATCCACGGACCCTGCCATGTCGGAGACAACTGCTTTGTCGGTTTTAAAAGCGTTGTTTTCAAAGCCCGTCTCGGTAAAGGCATCGTCATTCAGCACCAGGCCCTGGTGGAAGGGGTCGAAATCCCCGATGGCATGCATGTACCCTCCATGGCCGGCGTGCTGACAGAAGCGGATGTTCACACCCTCAAGCCGGTAACTCCCGAGCTGTCCGACTTTGCTGAAAAAGTTCGAAAAACCAATGTTTTTCTGGCGGAAGTGGCATAATATGGATGATTTGCATTAATTCCTTCAAAAAGATCAATAACACGCACATACTTGCAGGGCAGGCCCGTATATTCCGGACCTGTCCTGCAATCAATGGCAATAAAAAAGTACAGAAAATCACATGAAAACCTTTGTTTTGCCCAGGCATATCACGATTCATGATACCACTGTCAGAGAGGGGTTCCAGAGAGAAGAGCGGCTGATTCCCACCGATGCCAAACTGTGGGTGGTCCAGCAGCTTGTCAAAGCGGGTTTCACACGGCTTGAAGTGACCAATTTTGCCAGTCCCGTCCGGCTGCCCCAGTTTGCCGATGCTGAAGAGCTGCTGCGGCTGGTACGGACCCACCGCTCCCTCTCCTCCCTTCTGGCAGATGTTGAATTTTCAGCAGTGACCATCAACCAGAGGGCGGTGGACCGTGCCCTGGCAGCGCACAGCAATGGTTATGGCCCTGACAGGATTCTTCTGGTCATCTCTGTCAGTGATGCCTATCAACAGGCCAATACCGGCATGGGTATCGATGCATACTGGAAAATGGCGGAAAAGTGTATCCAGACTGTCACATCATCGGGCATGAAGGTGTGTGGTGTCATCAACGGTATCTGGGGATGCCCCAAAACCGGAAGAACAGATATGCAGAAGGCGGTTGCCTTTGCCCGGCACTGGCTGCAGATAGGGGCTGATGAGATAGAACATGCTGATCATAACGGTTCGGCTACACCGGACCGCATTTTTGCCTATTTTTCTGCCATTCTCGATGCGATGCCGGATCCGGAGAAACATGTTGCCCATTTTCATTCCACCCGGGGATGGGGAATGGCAAATGTTTTGGCTGCCATCCAGGCCGGCATCACCCATTTTGAATCCACTCTTGGAGGTATCGGCGGACAGCCTGCCAACTTTGTTGACGGTGTCCCTGTGGCCGGCACCGGTGACTATTACCACAAAGACCCGGGCCTGTCCGGACTGGTCTCCACTGAAGACCTGGCTGTGATGCTGGATGAAATGAACGTGGAAACAGGGTTGGACGTGGATACGGTGATCTCCATCGGAGGAACGGTTGAAAGGATTGTCGGCCGGCGCCTCCGGTCTGAATGCCTTCATTCAGGCCGTATTGCAAAGTGACATATTAAAAAGACCCACCAAGCCAGATCATGCAGCCCAGGATATTTTTCCAGCCGCAATCTTGAATTTCGTCATTACTGCCTTGCTAAAATGCTGTGTTTTATGATACTTATTAGGGCTTCAACAATGGAGCCCGACTATGATATATGATCCGGACAGGCCTTCGGATCCGTAGATGTCAACATAAGGTGATAAACAGGTAAACAAACAAGATGAAAGCATTATTAGCCCTGGAAGACGGCAGGACTTTTTCCTGCAGAAGCTTTACAGGACCAGGAGAAGCACGCGGTGAAGTGGTTTTCAACACCAGCATGACCGGTTATCAGGAGATCCTTACCGATCCCTCTTATTATGGCCAGATGGTGACCATGACCTATCCGCTTATAGGCAATTACGGGATAAATTTGGAGGACGTGGAATCAAACCGGATTCAGGTGCCTGCATTTATTGTAAAAGAATACCAGGATTTTCCCAGCAACTTCCGGTCCAGGGGAACCCTGGCTGATTATCTCATCAAAAACCATGTGCTGGGGATCGAAGATCTGGATACCCGGGCCTTGACCCGGCATATCAGAAAATCCGGGGCCATGCGGGCAGCCATTTCCACCTCGGATCTGGCACCTGACTCCCTGGTCAAAAAGGCCTGTCAGGTGCCCTCCATGGCCGGCAGCGACCTGGTGGGGTTTGTGAGCACCAAAAAACCGTATTTCTGGAAATACAACCAGCCGGATTATGTCAATGCCGATACCCTGTCCAACACCTTTGTCTGGCGCCACAGAGGAAAAAAACACTCTGTGGTGGCCCTGGATTTCGGCATTAAGTACAATATCATCCGGTGCCTGGAGCGGGCCGGATGCGAAGTGCTTACCGTGCCGGCCACAACATCCCCTGAAGTTATAAAAACGCTGCAGCCGGACGGTATCTTTCTGTCCAATGGCCCGGGAGATCCAGAGCCCCTGACCTATGCGGTGGACACCATCAGGAAACTGCTGGGGTTTGCCCCGGTTTTCGGGATCTGCCTGGGTATGCAGCTGCTGGGACTGGCCATGGGCGGCAAAACCCTGAAAATCAAATTCGGCCACAGGGGGGGGAACCAGCCGGTAAAAAACCTGGCCACAGGGAAAGTGGAAATCACTTCCCAGAACCATGGATTTGCCGTGGACCTGAACAGCCTGAAACAGAATACAACCGCCCTGACCCATATCAACCTGAACGAGGATTCTCTGGAAGGTATTAAAAATGACGGCCTGAAGGCATTTGCTGTCCAGTACCACCCGGAAGCTTCCCCAGGGCCCCATGATGCTGCCTATCTTTTTAACCAGTTTGCCAAAGTGATGACACATGCCAAAGCGTAATGATATCAAAAAAATCCTGATCATCGGGGCTGGTCCCATTATCATCAGCCAGGCCTGTGAATTTGACTACTCCGGTACCCAGGCCTGCAAGGCTCTGAAGGAAGAAGGATTTGAAGTAATCCTCATCAACTCAAATCCCGCCACCATCATGACCGACCCGGAAACCGCCGACCGCATCTATATTGAACCGGTCACCCCGGACACCCTGTGCAAAATCATCAAAGCGGAACGGCCTGATGCCATTCTGCCCACCCTGGGGGGGCAGACCGCCCTGAACACCGCCATAGAAGCGGCCAAAACCGGGATATTTGAAGAATATAATGTGGAGATGATCGGTGCCTCCATCGAAGCCATCCACAAGGCCGAAGACAGAGAATTGTTCAGGAACGCCATGAACAAAATCGGTCTGCGCATTCCCAAAAGCGGATTCGCCCACAACTTTGCAGAAGTGGAAGCAGTGGCCCAGAAAATCGGATTCCCTTTGATTGTCCGTCCCAGCTTTACTTTAGGCGGCACCGGCGGCGGGGTGGCCTATAATGCGGAAGAACTGAACCGTGTGGCCAAATCCGGACTGGATGCCTCTCTCATCAGCCAGATCCAGCTCGAAGAATCTGTGCTGGGGTGGAAGGAATACGAACTGGAGGTGATGCGGGACCATGCCGACAATGTGGTTATCATCTGCTCCATCGAAAATGTGGATGCCATGGGGGTGCATACCGGGGATTCCATCACCGTTGCCCCGGCCCAGACCCTGTCGGACAAGGAATACCAGGTATTGCGGGATGCATCCATCGCCATCATCCGGGAAATCGGGGTGGATACCGGCGGTTCCAATGTGCAGTTTGCCGTGAACCCGGAAAACGGGGATATAATTGTGGTGGAAATGAATCCCCGGGTCTCCAGAAGTTCTGCCCTGGCCTCCAAAGCCACCGGCTTTCCCATTGCCAAGATAGCGGCAAAACTGGCGGTGGGGTATACCCTGGATGAAATTCCCAATGACATCACCGGCGAAACCATGGCCTGTTTTGAACCCTCCATTGACTATTGTGTGGTGAAAATTCCCAGGTGGACCTTTGAAAAATTTCCCGAAGCCCAGGATGTGCTCACCACGGCCATGAAATCTGTGGGGGAAACCATGGCCATCGGCCGGACCTTCAAAGAGGCCTTTCAAAAGGGGCTGCGGTCTCTGGAGATCGGCCGGGCCGGATTCGGGGCTGACGGCAAGGACCACCTGCCCGATTCTCTGGCCGGCAACGACCTGGAATTCAAGCTGTCCACCCCCAACTCCCAGCGGCTGTTCTACATCAAATACGCGTTAAAACACAACATGCCCATCACCATGCTCCATGAGCTCACCCATATTGATCCCTGGTTTCTATATCAGATGCGCCAGATCGTGGAACTGGAGAACCAGATCAAACTGGCAGGGAAAAACCTGCCGAAAAACCTGCTGGAAAAAGCCAAAAAATACGGGTTTTCAGACCAGCAGCTGGCCCATTTGACCCAGCTTACGGAAAAACAGGTGGAACAGGAAAGAAAAGATCTGGGCATCGTGCCGGTGTACAAGCTGGTGGATACCTGTGCCGCCGAATTCCGGGCCGTCACCCCCTATTACTACTCCACCTATGAAACCGAATGCGAAGCCCGGGTCAGCGGCAGGAAAAAAGTAATCATCCTGGGGGGCGGTCCCAACCGCATCGGCCAGGGCATCGAGTTTGACTACTGCTGTGTGCATGCCTCCTTTGCCCTGAAAGAAGAAGGGGTGGAATCCATTATGGTCAATTCCAACCAGGAAACCGTCTCCACGGATTATGACACCTCGGACAAGCTGTATTTTGAACCGTTGACCCGTGAAGACGTGCTCCACATTGTGGAAAA
>DATFKQ010000087.1:0-14611 GCA_035268565.1 Desulfotignum sp.
CAGACAAACGCACCCGCACCTCTGTTGATCCGGGCATCAAATGAAAATCCGGAATTCAGAATATTGTCCCCCAGCAGCCCGCAGGCCCTGGCCTGTTCCATGGCAATGGTCAGATGTTTGATGGCCAATGGGTATTCCGCCCGGACATACAGATAGCCCTGGTGCGCACCAAGGGCATAGGCACCAAGGATCAATCCCTCCAGCACGGCATGGGGGTCACCCTCCATGATGGTGCGGTCCATGAACGCGCCGGGATCACCTTCGTCGCCGTTCACCACCACGTAAACCGGCCGCCCCTTTTTCTCAATGGCAGTGAGGGCGCTGCGCCATTTTCTTCCTGTGGGAAATCCTGCGCCGCCGCGTCCTCTGAGGCCGGAGGCTTCGATTTCCTGCACCACCTGTTCCGGGGTCATGGTGGTCAGGGCTTTGGCCAGGCCCTGGTACCCGCCTGCCGCAATGGTGTCGCTGATATCTGTGGGATCGATTTTACCGATGTTATGCAGCACCACACGGGTCTGGCGTTTGTAAAACGGGATGTCCTGCTCATGGAGAATTTTTTTGCCGTCAGTGGGGTTCTTGTATAGCAGGCGTTTGACCACCTCATCCTGAACAATGGTTTTTTCAATGATCTCTTTGGCATCCTTTGGTTTGACATTCTGGTAAAATATCCCGCGGGGACGGATCACCACCAGCGGTCCGTGAGAACAAAATCCCTGGCACCCGGTGGTCTTGATTCCGGGAAACACTTTGGCATCAATACCGGATGCATCAAGGGCGGACCGGATGGCCTCACTGACATCGGCACTGCCGTTGGCCAGGCAGCCGGTCCCATGGCAGACCACGATTTCCGGCTGATCCGGATCTCTTTGGTCCATGATTTTTTTTCTGAGCCGGTTCAGATCATCAAGGGATCTGAGGCACAATGCATCTGATTCTACTGCAAGGGCGTGATCATGCATTTCCTGTTCCCTCCATATCTTGAAGTGACGGGTCGGTTAATGTCTTTAATACTTTTTGCATTTTTTTTGCGGTGGCATTGGGGTGGTATTTGTTGTCAACAGAAACCACCGGTGCCAGGGCACAGGCACCGACACAGTTTACCGTGTTCAGGGTGAACCGCATGTCTTCGGTGGTACCACCGGATGCCACCTTAAGCTTTCTTTCCAGATCCTCCACCAGGCGCTGGCCCCCTTTGAGATGACAGGCGGTTCCCAGGCAGACCTTGATCTCATGCTCTCCTACGGGATCAAGGCGGAAGGACTGGTAGAATGTGGCCACGGCATAGGCCTGGGTCAGGGGCACATGCACATGCTCGCTGGCCAGGCGCATGGCATCACCGGAGATGAAGCCGTACTTGTTTTGGATGTCCTGCAAAATAACAATCAGGTATTCCGGTTTGGCTGGATACTGATCCATCATTTCGTCGATATAAAGGGCGTTGTCGGTCATGGTGCTGCTCCTTTGGCATGTTTGTAGATACTTGGATTGATTATAAAATTTTCCGTGCCTATATCAGGCCGGCACCTTTCATTTTCCGCCACAGGGAGGTGCGGCTTATGGTCAAAAGCTTTGCCGCCTGTGCTCTGTTTCCATCCGCTTTTTTCAGAGCCCACAGCAGGCTGTTCTCATCAGGATGGTTTTTTTCATCCGGGCCAATGCTTTCCGGTATGGAAAAGTCCTCAATTTCCGGCAGATACCGGGGAAAAATGATGGGACCCCTGACAAAGACAAACGCGTGTTCCATGCAGCGTTCCAGTTCCCTGATATTTCCCGGCCAGTGATATTTTTTGAAAAAATCCATAACCTTTGGATCCACCAGCCGGACGGTTTTGTCATATTTGCGGTTGAATGTGTTGATGAAATGGTCCACCAGCAAAGGGATATCTTCGATGCGTTCCCGCAGCGGGGGAACCCGCAAAGGAATGGTTCTGAGCCGGTAATAGAGATCTTCTCTGAAACTGCCGCAGGCCAGGGCTTTGTCCAGATCCTGATTGGTGGCGGCAATGATCCTTGCAGAAAGTTTGATGGACGAACTGCCCCCTACCCGTTCAAATTCTTTTTGTTCCAGCACCCTGAGCAGCTTTACCTGGAGACCGGGTTTTAATTCACCGATTTCATCCAGAAACAGGGTGCCGTTTCCAGCCAGTTCAAACCGGCCCTGTTTCATGTGATCTGCGCCGGTAAAGGCCCCTTTTTCATGGCCGAATAATTCTGATTCCAGAAGGGTTTCAGGAAGGGCTGAACAATTGACAGCCACAAAGGATTTTGCATCCGGGTGGGAAAGGCTGTGAATGGCCCTGGCCACCAGTTCCTTGCCGGTACCGCTCTCACCGGTTATAAGGACATCTGCCTGACTTGCGGCCACATCTTTGAGCATGGCAAAAAGTGATTTCATGGCCATGTTTTTGCTGATCATTCCCTGAAACGTAAATGCCTCCAGAGAAGGCCGCTGTGTTTTCTTTTTCAAGGGCAGCAGCCGGAAGCTTTCAACCGCCCCCACAACCCGGCCGTCAGCCGACTTCAAGGGTCCGGCATTGAAACGGATTTTCCGGGCAGATCCGGTATGGGTCTGTATGGTCATTTCCTGATTTTCACATGACCGGCCGTTCTTGAAAATGTCAGCCAGGGGGCAGCAGTGCTGACAGGACCCTGACTGAAACACCTGCCAGCAGTATTTGCCGATGATATCGTCACGGGCATGTCCGGTCAGCGTTTCAGCGGTTTTATTGAATGTGATGACCCGCCATTCCCGGTCAATGGAAAAAACACCTTCCGGCAGGCTGTCCACCACTCCCTGGTATCCCAGTCTCGGCAGATATGTCAGACAGGAAGAAGAACCCGCCGGTTTTTGGGATTCCACAACCTTGAAGCTCAGGATGACGCCTATGGCCAAATTACGTCCGGACATCAGGGGAAGGGCTGAAACAGTACAGTGAAACGGTCTTCCGGCAGCATTGACCAGGCAGATGAAGACATCCTTTACAGGGGTCTTTTTTTCCATCACATCGGTAAAAACCCTGCCGGCAGCTTTCAGAGATTTTGTGTCCACTATTTTTTCCAGGGGACAGTCAGTCCCTGGCGCTGGTGCAATTCCCAGCATCCGGCATGCCTGCCGGTTTATCCCCATCAGACTGAATTTTGGAGATAATGCTATGATGCCGGTCTTTTCAGAGCGGGTATGACAAGAATCAGTCGTTTTCATAAAATAGTCCTGCCCGTGAACATGGCTGCTTTCCTTTTTTGCAGGGCATCCATCAACGGAGTGCCTGTGTGCTCAGCCATATTGCAAAGGGCGGACCATTAATTATAACTAATTGAAATTATAAATAAATATTGATATAATCAGATCACGGCTGTTCAGGGAACAGCCGTGATTGAAACAAGAAAGGAAAAATAACAGGGATATTTTTTAGACAACTAATTGAATATACTGAAAATTATATTTTATATAGAAAAATGAAACATGTGAAACGTTTGAAACAAATTTTTGAAACATCAGCCCAGCAGGCCATGGGTTTTCATCTTCCGCCACAGGGAGGTGCGGCTGATACCCAGGAGATCTGCAGCCTTTTTCCGGTTTCCGTCTGATTTCTTAAGGGCCTTTAAAATGGTTTTTGTGTTCAGACCCCTCTTTGCATCAGGGGGTGTTTCAGCGGCAGGTGGTTTGCAGACCATTTCCAGACGCGGCAGATTTTCCAGCCGGATGATGGGTCCTTTGACAAAAACAAAGGCATGTTCAATGGTTCTTTCCAGCTCCCGGACATTGCCGGGCCAGTCATAATCTGAAAACAGGGCCATTACTTTCGGGTCAACCCCCTTGACTTTTTTTTTGAATGTGGTGTTAAAAAACCGGATATAATACCGCACCAGCAAAGGGATGTCTTCTTTGCGTTCCCTGAGGGGAGGAATGGCCAGGGGCACGGTTCTTAACCGGTAGTAGAAATCCTCTCTGAAAGAGCCGTCCTTCAATGCCAGGGCCAGGTTTCGGTTGGTGGCGCTGATAATGCGGGCCTCCAGCGGAAGGGTTTGGGTGCCGCCGACCCGCTCGAACTCTCTTTCTTCCAGAACCCGGAGCAGTTTGATCTGCAGACTCGGCTTGAGTTCACCGATTTCATCCAGAAAAAGGGTCCCTTTTTTCACCAGCTCAAACCTGCCGGCCCTGGCTTTTGCAGCACCGGTAAAGGCGCCTTTTTCATGGCCGAACAGCTCTGATTCCAGAATGCTTTCAGCAAGGGCGGAGCAGTTGACAGCAACAAAAGGGTGTCTGGACCGGGAAGAATTGTCATGCAGGGTGCGCGCAAACAACTCTTTTCCCGTACCGCTTTCACCGGTAATAAAGACATTGACCTCGCTGGCTGCAAGGTCGGGCATAAGTGAAAAAAGCTGTTTAATGGGCCGGCTGTTTCCAATGATGTGTGAAAAAGCATGGGCTTTTTTTGTCCTGTCAGGCTGATTTCTCTCACCGGTCAATGGCCGGAAAGTTTCCACTGCCCCGGCAATCCGCCCGTGTTTATCCTTGAGAACACCAATATTCACCAGTATGGTCAGCTGGGCCCCTTCTTTTTTTAAAATACGGATATCCTGGTCCATTTCTGATCTGCCGGTTTCAATGGCGGCCCGAAGGGGACATCCCAGATCACACAGATCTGAGCGGAAAATTTCCCAGCAATAGCGGCCAAGAACTTCTTTCCGGGAATAACCGGTAATTTCTTCAGCCGTCCTGTTGAAAGATGCAATTCTCCATTTTGTATTAATGGTGAAGACCCCTTCGGGCAATGCTTCCAGCAGAGACTGTTGTTTTATCAGCGCGTTGTTGGGAGTGTCTTCTGTTGTGTCACATACCGGCGGTGCGCACAGCTGCTTGAAGGAAAAAATAAGGCCCATGATTATCCGGGTGGTTTCATAGAGGGGGTGAATGGCATAACGGATGGAAATGGATTTGCCGGATGCGGTTTTTAGGGCCGCTGCAGCATCCACCAGGGTTTTTCCCTGGTGCAGGGTCGCGGCAACCGCATCTTCCAGCCTCGAAAGATAAGGACTTGCGATAAAAGAACTGAAATTGAGTTTTTGACCATGCCTGAGTTCAGGGGTAATGATTTTCCGGGCCGCCGGGTTGAAACTCATTATTCCCAGGGATCTGTCCAGTACCACCAGACTGTCATCCGCATTGATCAATGAATCACGTGTATTGTTGTTCACGCCCCGGCATCCGTTTTGCTTGTGAGTCCGAATTTGCAGGCCCCTGTCTGCTGTTGCCTGACAATACAACTTTATGGCAATTGCAATCTTGTGTCAACCATTGCCATGGGAAACAGCAGTGACCGGCGCATTTGTTCAAAACCCGGGCAAAAAACCGACCGGGCTCTGAGGGGCTGATCAAAGGCCGGGCAAAAGAAAAACCCGGTGTTACAGCCAGGGCAGCACCGGGTCGGGTACAAGCGGGTGGTATCGCTGGATACCGGGTAGATCAGACCGGGTCAGCTTTCAATAACGCCGGCTCTGACCCCTTTGAGGTAATTCATGCAGTAGTTGTCATGGCCCAAAAGCATGTCTGCAGTTTTGATGGTGGCCATGATTTTTTTGTCCAGCGGATCAATAATGGCGGAATCCATGCCTGCAGACATCATCAAAGTGACAAAGGTCCGGTTGATGATGTGGCGCTGGGGCAGGCCGTAGGAAATATTGGACAGCCCGCCGGTGATGTGCACCTCCGGATATTTGGTTTTGATGGCCCGCACCGCGTCCAGAACCATCACCCCTTTGGTGGAGTCGGTGGAAATGGGCTGCACCAGGGGGTCCACATAGATATTGGCGGTGGCTATGCCGACCTTGTTGAGTTCCGCCACCAGGGAATCGGCCCGGCCCACAATGTCATCAGATGCAGTGGGCATGCCGCCGTCATCCATGCACAGGGCAATCACTTTGCAGTCCTTGCCTTTCAGAAACGGAATCATGTTGTCGAACCGTTCTTTTTCCAGGCTGATGGAGTTGATCATGGGGGTCCTTTCCACCATGGCAAAGGCCATTTCCAGAATGGCCGGATCCGGACTGTCCAGGGCCAGGGGTACGGTGGCAATGGGCTGGATGGTATCCAGCAGCCACTTCATATCTGCTTCTTCATGGCCGATGCGGGCCCCGGCATTCACGTCAATAAAAGCGGCCCCTGCCTCCTGCTGTTTTTTGACATCGTCAATGATATAGTCGGCATTCCTTTCCGCTACAGCAGCCTGGACCAGTTTTCTGGAGGTGTTGATACGTTCTCCGATTACTTCAAACATGGGTTTCTCCTTATCTGTATCCTATGCTACAAGACTTTTGGCCAGTTTGGCGGCCGATCCTGCATCTGCTGCAAACCCGTCCGCACCGATTTCATCGGCAAAGGACTGGGTTACGGGTGCGCCGCCCACAAGGATTTTCACCTGGTCACGCAACCCGGCTTCCACAATGGCATCTATGGTTTGTTTCATCATGGGCATGGTGGTGGTCAAAAGCGCTGACAGGCATACAATCTGGGCATTTGTCTCTTTTGTCTTGGCAACAAAATCTTCCGGCGGAATATCTACGCCGATATTGTGTACCTCCATGCCGGCACTTTCCATCATCATGGCCACCAGGTTTTTGCCGATGTCATGGAGATCCCCTTTGACCGTGCCGATGAGTACGGATGCGGCAGCTTTTCCCTCCCCCTCTGCGAGCAGGGGCTTGAGAATGGTGACACAACTTGCCATGGCATGGGCGGCCATCAGCACTTCGGGGATGAACATGTCACCGTTTTCCATTTTTTCCCCTACAATGTCCATTCCGGCAATCAAGCCTTTGTTGAGGATTTCGTTGGCAGATGCATTCTGGGCCAGGGCATCATTGACAAGGCTTGTGAGTCTGGCTTCATCGCAGGCAACCAGTGCTTCTGTCATGGCATTAAAATCAGTCATTTTTTTCTCCTTTATTTGGTTTTGCGTTTTTCAACGTAATCAGTCAGTTCTTTTTCAATATCCGGATTGATCTCCGGTTTTTCATAGGCAGCCAGCCGCTGGGCCACTTTGTCTTCCGCTACTCGATAAATATGCTGCCTGCCGGCCTTGGCCCAGGCATCCTTGTTTTGCCGGCTCATGAGAGACGGCATATGAAACTCGGTCCGGCACAGCTGGAAGGTCTTTGGATGGGTCAGGTACTGGCCCCCGATGCCCACCTGTTTGATCATATCCAGGCCAATGGCATCATCTGTCAAAGAAACCGGTTTAAACATGTTTCTTATCATACCACAGAGTTCTTCGTCCACCAGAAATTTTTCAAAACTCATGGCAATGTATGATCCGAGGATGCCACAGGAATGAAGGATGAAGTTGATGCCTGCCCGGGCAGCCGTGGTAAGGGCCACCGCAGATTCCACACCGGCCTGGGCATCAGTGCACAGGGCATCGGTAAGCCCGCCGCCGGACCGGGAGGGCAGATTGTAGAACCGGGCCATCTGGCCCACCAGGTGGATGTTTTTGGACAGTTCCGGTGCGCCTATGGACAAAGCACCGGTTTTCATGTCCATGGCCGATGAGGTGGAACCGTATATCACAGGGGCACCGGTCCTGACCAGCTGGGCCAGGGTGATGCCGGCCAGGATTTCCGCGTTCTGCAGTGCCATGACCCCCCCCAGGGTCACCGGACCGGATCCGCCGGCCATGATCAGGGATGCCACCACACAGGCCTGGTTGTTCTGGGCCAGGGCGATAAGCGACCCGATCATTTCATCGGAGAACTGCAAAGGAGACAGGGAGTTGATCAAAGAGACGGACACGGTCTTGTCCATGAATTTTTCCTTGCCGCCCCAGAGGATCCGGGCCATTTCCACCCCTTCCAGGGCCGCCTTTTTGGATACCGGACTGCCCATGAAAGGTTTGTCGCACAACAGCATGTTGGACAGGTTCAAATCCAGGTGAACCGTCTGGTGGGGCATGTCTGCGGGTTCCACCATCATCCATCCGTTCATGTCGATATACGGGGATGTCTGGATCAGTTTGCAGAAGTTGTCATAATCTTCCATGGTGGCCTGGCGTTCATTGCCTTTGGCATCCATCACAAAAGGGGCCCCGTATCCGGGAACAAAAACAAAATCATCTTCTCCGATTTCAACGCTTTTTTCCGGGTTTCTGGCGTGAACGGTGAACCGTTTCGGCGCTGTTTCCAGGGCTTTTTTGATATCGGATTCCTGGAAAAAAACTTTGTTGCCGTCCACCTTGAAGCCGTGGTCTTTGAAAATCTGAAGTCCTTCCTCATCATTAAAGGCCACGCCGGTGGTCTTCAACAGATCCATGGCAGCATCATGGATTTTCTCCATTTCCTGCCTGCTCAGTTCCTGCATGCGGTCATACATAGGTTTTCTCCTTTGAAGACCCCCCGGGGCCCTCTCTTAAAAGTTAGCAATTATGTTTCATGGGGATTTTGTATCCTGTGCCGGTGCAGTCCCCTGAAGGTGCCGAACAGGGCCAGCAGCAGCAGAAACATCAGGGGGAAGGCCGTGGCAATGGAAGCTGTCTGAATGGCCTTGAGGCTGCCTGATCCGGCCAGCACGGCTGCCACGGCACCCAGGGCGATTCCCCAGAAAGCCCGCAGGTTTCTGCCTGGATTTTCATGGCCTGATACAAACATGGCCAGGGAAATGGCGGCAGAATTGGCAGATGTCAAAAAAAAGGTTCCGATCAGAAAAATCAGGGCCACAGCAAGCAGTCCTGTCATGGGCAGATGCTGGGCAATGGCGAAAATAGCACTTTCCACCCCGTGTTCTTTGAGTGTGGCGGTGACGTCAAAATGGATGCCGGCCCCACCCACCACGCCGTACCAGAGAAAATTTCCCAAAGACGGCAGGATCAGGGATGCAGCAACTGTCTGCCGGATGGTCCTGCCCCTGGAGATACGGGCAATGAAAACAGCCACAAACGGGGCCCAGCTCATCCACCAGGCCCAGTAGAAAACCGTCCATGAACCGATCCAGTTGCCCTCATATCCCGGGGCTGTGAACAGGCTCATGGGAATAAAATGCAGAAGATACTGGCCCATGGAATTAACGGTAAGGTTTATCAGAAAAATGGTGGGGCCGAACACCAAAATGAAAAACCACACCAGGGCAAATACCCACATGTTGATGTCTCCGATAAGTTTGACCCCTTTTTGCAGGCCTGTGTAAACAGACAGGGTGAAAATGGCAGTCAGCGCGCCGATGATAATATAGGTGCTGGATGGACCCAGCTGGAGCCCGTACTGGTATTTGAGGCCGGCTGACAGCTGGAGTGCTACAAAACCGGTGGTGGTGGCAAGTCCGCCCAGGGTGGCGAAAACTGCAAAAATATCCAGGATTTTTCCCCAGATGCCATGAATCCTGTCACCGATGACATAGTAAAATGCCGAAGAAAACTTCAAGGGCAGGTTGCAGGTAAAACAGGCATGGGCAAGGGCAATGGTAAGCATGGCAAAGATGGACCATGCGCTCAGGCCCCAGTGAAAAAAGGAATAGGTCATGGCATTGGCCCCGGTGACCGGGGTGTTGGCTTCCCCGCCGAAATAGGGGGGCGGGCTCATGTAATGGTATGCTGGCTCGGCCGGCCCCCAGAAAACAATCCCGGCGGCAATGGCAGATCCGAACAGCATGGCGAACCAGGAAAAATTGGAAAACTCTGGTGTGTCCCCGGGAAGGCCCAGTTTCATGGAACCGTATCCAGGACCCATGAGAACGAAACATCCCATCACCAGAAAAAATACCGTGATCAGGTAAAGCCATCCCCATACCGTGGTGGTCCAGTTGAAAACCGCATTGATGATTGATGCCATATTTTCAGGAAAGATAATGGACCAGAGCACAAACACAATGGTGATGCCTGCGGAAATCCAGAAGACAAAGGGATCAAAAGCTCTGGATGAAACGGTTTTTTCTGCCACTGATAATCTCCTGGATTTTTTTATAAAAAAAATTCAATAAAGGGTCACATCCGCTGATATACTCTAACAGACAGCACAAATGGGGATGTCAAAATTTTATTCTCAGATTTGAAAATGCAGGATATGTGCCAGTTGGTGCTATAAGTAAAAAAAGTGCAGGGTTATATGGTAACCTGTTGGAATAAAAGACGTTGTCATGAAAATTTTGCCACCGCCATCCAGGTTGTTTTCTGTAAAATGGGAAAGTTTTTTGTCACTTTTGCAGAAAAAAAGAAAAATTTTTTTCAGGTGAAAAACTAATTATATGGCCGGGGCAGATAATCTGCCCGGCATAACCGGTATTTTTTGATTTTATAGTGCAGCAGCTGCCTGGAAATCCCCAGGGTCCCGGCTGCCCGGGTCACGTTGCCCCTGCAGGTTGAAAGGGCTGTTTCCACAGCTGTTTTTTCGCGGTTCTTCTGGATGTCTGCAAGGGGCCGGAAAAAATCCTGTGCATTGGCCGGTACTGACTCCATGTCATTTTCTGTTTGCTTTGCATCAACAGGGTCCAGGGCATCCAGTCCCGGGGTAAACTGGTCAATTCCCAGAAGTTGTTCCTGCCCGGCCATGTTCATGGCGCCCTCGATAAGATGCTCCAGTTCTCTGATATTGCCCGGCCATTGATAGACCCGGAACAATGCCTGCACCTCAGAAGATATTTTTTGGATATGGCTTCCCAGACGCAGATTATATTTTGTGATGAAATGGGAGACCAGTTCATCCAGGCTGTCCAGCCGGTCCCGCAGGGGCGGCAGTTTGACCATGACAACCCCCAGCCGGTAATACAGATCCGTGCGCAGGCGGTTCTCCCGCATGGCCAGCCGGGGGTCCTGGCTTACGGAACTGATGATTTTCACATCAACGGGAATCTCTTTTACAGACCCCAGCCGGCGCACCTGTTTTTCCTGGATGGCCCGCAGCAGTTTGGCCTGCACTTCCACAGGCATGGCCAGCAGTTCATCCAGAAACAGGGTGCCTTTATGGGCGGTTTCAAACAGGCCGGGCTTGTCCAGGGCACCGGTGAATGCGCCTCTGGTGGTGCCGAACAGCATGCCTTCCATCAGGTCCCTGGGGATGGCTGCACAATTTATTGCCACATATTTTTCCTGGTGTCTGGGGCTGAAATTGTGGATGGCCTGGGCAAAAAGCTCTTTGCCTGTCCCGGTTTCCCCCTGGATCATAATGGGAGAAGGGGAGGCAGCCGCTTTTCTGGCGGTTTCCTTGACCCGGACAAAATCGGTACTGGAACCTATGAGGTCATCAAAGGTGAACCTTGTACCGTTTCCCAGTTCAAAACGGCATTCATATGGGGCAGCAACAGGCATGGACCTGCGCAGCAGTTCGTAATCCTTGACAAAACAGATAATCCCGGTGATGGATTCTTTGTCGTACAAAGGATAGACAGAGGTGATGGTATTGGCCACTTTTCCGGAAATGGTCCTGTAAAAAAAGATCCGGTTTTTTATGGCGCTCCGGCGGAGGGCACACTGCATGATCATGCTTGTGCGGTTGTTCAGCTCGTAGATGTCGGTTACCTTAAGACCCAGGGCGTTTTCCGGCAGAATGCCGTCGATTCTGGACTGGGCCTGGTTGTAGAAGTGGATGACACCCTCCGTGTCGGCAATGATCACCCCGTCATCCAGATGGTCCAGTACGGAAAAAAAGTTGATGCGGTTCATGTCCAGCATGCCGGAAACGGGTTTGGATGCTCCCATATCTTAATTCCTTCAACCAGTATTCAGGTGCCTGCCAGGAGCGGCAGCCTGTGACAGGACCGTCAGATTGGTGATCTCGGGCCGGAGACAGGCTGACAGCACGGGTGATGTGACACGGCTTGGGGTTTTTTTGTCGAACCCGGTGACTGGTATATGGAAACACAAATCATGGGATTTTCACAAGAAAAAAAATAAAAAACCGGTGATGAACTGTCTGAAATGGAAGCTGTTTCTGTCCGGAGCCTGTGACCGCCCCGATAATGTGTAATCTGACGGTTCGGTCACAGGTCACAGACAGAGTCTCGCCGCAGGGGCACCATTAACCTGTTTCTGGTTAACTTGGAAACATGTCATCTCCTATTTCGACTGCTGCTGCACTGGTATTCATCAATGCTGCAAACCGGCCCAGGGTGACGGGCAGCATGGT
Organism: Desulfotignum sp.; assembly: GCA_035268565.1. Taxonomy (GTDB): domain Bacteria; phylum Desulfobacterota; class Desulfobacteria; order Desulfobacterales; family Desulfobacteraceae; genus Desulfotignum. The sequence goes on from DATFKQ010000087.1 coordinate 12,106, forward strand.
TTCCGTGTAAAACTGCAGGGATTTGATGACACCCTGGTAAAAGGGTTTGTCTTTTTTCTTTGCTTTTTCCAGTTTCTGGGCCGCAATAACAGCCCGCCACAACAGCATCCATGCCATGACTGTATCACCGGCCGCATCCTGGAACGGATGGGCATTGGCAAAAGCGGACAAAACCTTGTCAGACATGGCGGTCTGGCCCATGTGGATGGACACTTCCGCCAATTTGTTAACAGCTTCTTCCACTTTGACGGCATACCCCTGGATGCTGTCAATTTCTTTGGCCCGGGCAAGGGTTTTCTGCATTTCTCCGAACAGGTCCATGATGGGTTTGCCCTTGTTGAGCCCCAGTTTTCTGCCCAGAAGATCCATGGCCTGGATGCCGTTGGTGCCTTCGTAAATCAAAGTGATACGGCAGTCTCTGAGCAGCTGGGCCATGGGGTATTCTTCGATAAACCCGTATCCGCCGTACACCTGCATACCCTGGGAACAGACCTCAAAGGCCCGGTCTGTCACATATCCTTTGGCAATGGGGGTGAGCACCTCTACAAATCCCTGGTATTTTGCCTTTTCTTCATCACTTGGGGCAAATTTTGCCATGTCCGAGCAAAAGTGCACAAAATAGAGCAGCGAACGCATACCCTCCACATAGGTTTTCATCATCATGAGCTGGCGCCGCACATCCGGGTGGCGGATAATGGGAACCCCTTTGGCGTCCGGGTTCATGATTTCCCTCAGGTCTTTGCCCTGGATCCGGTTTCTGGCATAATCCAGTGCATACATATATGCGGCAGTGGCACAGGCAAATCCCTGGAATCCCACCAGCAGCCGGGCAGCATTCATCATCAGGAACATGGCTTTCATGCCCTTGTTCTCTTCTCCGAGCAGGGTGCCGATGCAGTTGCCTTTTGATCCTAAGGACAATGAACAGGTGGAATTGCCGTGAATACCCATCTTGTGTTCGATACCGGTGCAGATCACATCATTGAATTCTCCTAAAGAACCGTCAGTATTCACCCGGAATTTGGGCACCAGGAACAAAGAGATGCCTTTGGTGCCGGCAGGCGCTCCTTCAATACGCGCCAGAACCGGGTGAATGATGTTTTCCGCCAGATCATGATCACCGCCGGAAATAAAGATTTTTTCTCCCACAATGTTATAGGTGCCGTCACCGTTGGGAACTGCTTTGGTGGTCAATGCACCCACATCAGAACCGGCTTCGGGTTCGGTAAGAAGCATGGTGCCGCACCACTTGCCGGTATACATATTTTTCAGGTACAGTTCTTTTTGCTCTTTTGTGCCGAAATGCTCCACCAGATGGCCGGCCCCCTGGGTCAGGCCCGGATACATCATGAAGGGATAATTGGCACCGTTGAAATATTCAGCTGCAGCCGAGGCCACCGTCCTGGGCATACCCTGGCCTCCCCATTCAGGATCTTCGGTGGGGGCAAGCCATTCCCCTTCATTGAATAATTCTAACAAGCGCTTGAATGAATCAGGGGTGCTGACCTGGCCATTTTCCAGGACACACCCCTGCTGGTCCCCATCTTTGTTTGCCGGTAAGAGTTCTTTGACCGCAAAATTTTTTGCCTCTGAAATAATCAGATCAATGGTCTTTTTGTTGAAATCTGCAAACCCGTCATGGAGTTTTGACAGCTCTTCGGCTTTGAGCTGTTCGTGCATGACAAACTCTATGTCCCGCCGATCTGAAATTACCTGTGCCATCTTTGTTTTTCCTCCTGGTGTTGGTCTCTGCCATGGATACTGAATACTTGCTCAGCTTTTTATTTCCTGCGCCGCCAGTATATATATCCATGGAAAAATGTTGGTTGAAATATATTTTTTAAAATTAAAATAAGCTGTTGTGTTTTAAAATTTGCCCGGTTGCCGTAAAAATAAAGGCTGCCTGTTCCCGCATCTATAAAATGAATACTCATTCATTGCATGGAATTTTCCCGGTGTCAATGATTATTTTTGAAAATCTGTTATATTCAAGTATACACTGTTCTCCCTGTCATGGCCTGCTGGCCAAGGGTTCCCGGTTAATTATGGAAGCTGCGGGCCAGGGACGAACAAAAAAAAGAGAAAGTGCAAATCATCGTGCAAACATGTAGTGGATTTGGCGACGTGATATTGCTTGACCCTGTCATTGTTTTTTGGTAGTTCTAAACAAGTGGAATATACGGACTGTACAATGCAACTGAAAGGCATTTTCAATGCGTTTCCTGAATTTATTAACACTAATTTGGAGGATGAGGATGAAAAAATTACTACTGACTGTGTTAGGTATTTTTATGGTGGTGTCTTTTGCTGCTTCAGCCAGTGCAAAGACATTTAAAATGGGGCTGGATGCCGACCCGGTATCTCTGGATCCCCAGGTGCAGCTCTCCGGCGGCATGCTCCAGCTCTCCCACTGGGTGTTTGATCCCCTGGTACGCTGGACCCAGGACATGGAGTTTGAACCCCGTCTGGCCACCTCCTGGGAACGGCTGGATGAACTGACCATGCG
>DATFKQ010000088.1:0-2329 GCA_035268565.1 Desulfotignum sp.
ACAAGGGCGGCCACATCATGATTGAAATCGAGGATGACGGCAAAGGCCTTGACCGGAACGCCATCCTGGAAAAGGCAAAACAGACCGGCCTGGTTACGGGAAAGGAAAGCATGACCGATGCCCAGGTCTATGACCTGATTATGCAGCCCGGGTTTTCTACAGCAAAACAGATCACAGATGTATCCGGCAGAGGTGTGGGCATGGATGTGGTCAAGAACGGACTGGAAAAATTCCGGGGCCAGCTGCAGATTGCCTCGAAAAAAGGGAAGGGTACCAAATTCACCATCAGCCTGCCTTTGACCCTGGCCATTATCGACGGGATGCTGGTGCGGGTGGACAAAGAAAAATACGTGATTCCCACCATGGCCATTCAAAAAGCGTTCAAGCCCGGTAAAGATGAATGTTTTACCGTGGAGGGAAAAGGAGAAATGGTCAAAGACAGAGGAAATCTGATCCCGGTGATCCGGTTGAACAACATATATGCAACCAGGGGTGCTGATAAGAAAAAACCGGTGCATGAGGGCCTTGTGGTGGTGGTTGAATCAAAAGATGAAAAGCGTGCTTTTCTCATCGATGAACTGCTGGGCAAGGATGAGTATGTGATCAAGAGCCTGGGCGCGCACCTGGAAGGTGTGGAAGGCCTTGCCGGCGGTGCAATCCTTGCCGACGGCCGCGTGGGCCTGATTCTTGATGTCCATGGTGTTTTCAATATCATGTAAATGTCAGAAAAAGGACAGCCAATGAAACAGATTGTGGGTGTTGCAGATATGAAGGTGAGCAATAATCCGGGAGAGTCGATTATCACCTATTCTCTCGGATCTTGCATCGGACTGGTCATTTATGATCCTGCGGTCAAAGTGGGCGGCATGCTCCACTATATGCTGCCGGATTCTTCCATTGACAAACAGAAGGCAGCTTTACGGCCCTATATGTTTGCTGATTCCGGGATTCCCAGGCTGTTTAAAACCGCCTACCAGCTCGGGGCAGCCAAGCAGCGCATGAACGTGTATGTGGCAGGCGGGGCTGAGATCCTTGACCAGCAGGGCTTTTTCAATATCGGCAAAAGAAATTACATGGCCTTGAAAAAAATGTTTTTTAAAAACAAGGTCATGATCACCAGACAGGATGTGGGGGGCAATGTCAACCGTACCGTCAGAATCGAGATTGCCACAGGAGATATTTATGTGAAAACATCTGGATCCGGGGAGGTGAAAATATGATATCACTGCAAAAACTGGTGGCTGAGGTGAAAAATCTGCAGCCCATCCCTGCGGTGGCCGGCCAGCTGCTGGCAGTGGCAGACCATCCGGACAGCTCCATGGCAGATATCGCCAAAGTGATCCAGTATGACCCGGTGATTACGGCAGGTGTGCTCCGCACCTGCAATTCCGCGTATTTCGGTATGAAACATCCGGTGGAATCCATCAAAGATGCTGTCAACCTGCTGGGCATTGACCAGGTGATTGAACTGGCATTGATAAAATCCGGATCACAGGCACTCGGAGGCAGTCAGAAAGGATATGGACTGGATGCAGGAGAGATGTGGAAATATTCGGTATCTTCGGCTATACTTGCAAAACAGGTGGCTGCCAGATTGTCATTGAAAGGCAGAAATACCATATTCACCGCAGCATTGATAAAGGATATGGGAAAAGTGGTTCTGGAAAAATATGTGGCACAGGCTTCCGGAAGAATTGCCGATCTGGTGGAAAATCAGCACTTCAGTTTCCAGGAAGCGGAAAAAAAAGCTTTGGGCATCGATCATGCAGAACTGGGTGCCATGATAGCCAAAATGTGGAAGTTCAGCCCCAGGATGGTCAATATTATCCGGCACCACCATTTGTCGGATGAAACAAAAAGTGCGGATAAGCAGATAGCAGCCGTGTATCTGGCGGACTGTCTGTGCATGATGCTGGGAGGCGGTGTGGGATCGGACGGTCTTGCATACCGGTTCAAGGACCAGGTGATGAAACAACTGGGATTTTCTGCGGTTGACATGTCCCTGATCATAGCGGATTTTGGCACCAACATGCAGGAAGTTGAAGCACTTTTGCAGATGACGTAAACAAAAAAACCCGGGGAAAAAACCAATGTTATATTCAATTTTGATAGTGGATGATTCGCTGCCCATGCGTGCGGTGATCAAACGCACCCTGAAGGCGGCAGGATATGGGGCATCCCATCTGCTGGAAGCTGCCAATGGGGAAGAGGCCCTTGCCTTGATGAAAAACAGCTGGGTGGACCTGGTCATAACCGATTACAATATGCCTGTCATGGACGGCCTGGCATTTATCAAAGCCATGAAAGAGCAGGACCTGTTTCAGGATAT